>NZ_FUYE01000022.1 GCF_900167535.1 Prosthecobacter debontii | reverse complement strand
TGTAATTCACACCGATATCCGCGAAATCCAACGACAGTTGGAAGTCTTCGGGATTGGGCGTGTTCGGATCGGTAGGGGGACGCATGCCGGAGTCTGCATTCGACACATTGCCAGGGGTGTTGTTGAAAAACTCCACCTGGTTGCCTTGGCCATCGCCATCGAAATCGCCCGCAGCGCCATTGGGGCCGAGGGCATCGTTGGGATCGAGACCGTTCTCGATCTCCCAGTAGTCGGGCAGGCCATCGCCGTCGGAGTCGGCTTGCCAAGGATCTGTGCCATGGAGCAATTCATCAAAATTGGAAAGGCTGTCCTTATCGAAATCATTCAGATGATCGGAAAGGGTGTCGTCATTTTGATCTGAGTCGTTGGGGTCCATGGAGTGCTGGGTCTCCCACGCATCTGGCAAGATGTCACCATCGGTATCGACCTCAGCCACACCGGGATGAGTGCCCAATTTGAATTCTTGCAGATTGGTGAAGCCATCACTATCGAAGTCATCGTAACCGTCGGGTTCTCGATCTGCGTCTTGGTCGTCACTGCTGGGATTGAGAAGGTAAAGGACTTCCCAGCCATCGGGTAATTCGTCACCATCGGTATCGAGCTTATTCGGGTCCGTGCCTGCGCTGACCTCCTGAGCATTGGTCAAACCATCGGCATCGAAATCGTCCGCCCCATCCGTCTGGCTGTTGCTGTTTTGATCCGCGTTGAGGGGATTGAGGGCATATTGAACCTCCCAGCCATCGAGCAGACCGTCATCGTCGGTATCAGGGTCTGTGAGGCTGGTTCCCGCCTGGATTTCCTGAGCATTGGTGAGGCCATCAGCGTCGGGATCGGCCAGACCATCGTCAATATTGTCATCGTTCTCATCGTCATCGAGCGGATCCGAACCATTCAGGACTTCCCAGCCATCGGGGAGACCATCACCGTCAGTGTCAGCATGGGTTGGATGGGTGCCAGCATTGATTTCTTCCAGGTTGTTGAGGCCATCGTGGTCGAAGTCACTTTCGCCATCGGCCACCAGATCCCCATCCTCATCATACTCGTTCGGGTCGAGCCCCATTAACAATTCCCACTTGTCGGACAAAAAGTCTTCATCGGTATCGTTCTTGGTGGGGTCTGTTCCATGCTGAACTTCTTCAGCATTGGTTAGGCCATCGCCATCTGGGTCATCCAGACTATCGAGGAGGCCGTTGTTGTTTTGATCAGCTTTGAGCGGATCCAATCCATAGAAGAGTTCCCAGCCATCGGTGAGGCCATCATCATCGGTATCAGGATCGTTGGGATAGGTGCCGTTAAGATATTCGTCAACATTGGAAAGCCAATCGGCGTCGAAGTCATTGTTGGCATCGGGAATAAGATCGGCATCTTCGTCCGCATTGTCAGGATTGAGCCCGTGGATAATCTCCCATGCGTCAGGCAAGTCATCGCCGTCGGTATCCAAGTCTGGAAGGTTCGGATTGGTGTGCTGGAGATATTCGTTCAGATTGGTGATGCCATCGCCATCCATGTCGTGATTGGCACTGGAGGGATCCCGCGGGTCCAATCCATGGTCGATCTCCCATCCATCAGGCAGCCCATCACTATCCGTATCGGACGAGCTGGGAGACGTGCCATAAAGCCATTCCTCAAAAAGACTCAGGCCATCATCGTCCGTATCGCTTTGAGCCGTCAAATTAGTCAGAGCTCCTAAAGTAGCATAAATTGTTAATTGCTGGAATTCCCATTCATCAGGAAGACCATCGCCATCCCGATCGAGGTCTTGCCAAAAAGCCGATTCGATTTTGTGATTCAGATGATAAATGGAACAATCAGCAGACAGATTTCCTGTCGCAACGGTGGTTGAGGTGTAAACCACAACGCCGTCCTTTAAATACTCCATGATATTTCCGCTGCGACGCCGAATGCCAAACTGCGTTTGAACGGTGTAAGGGCCAACGTCAAGATCGGTGGCACTCTCAGGCCGCTTCACCTTGGCGGTGCTGCTGGTGAGCACAAAGGCATACTCAAGATCTGTGCCAGTAGGATTGTCGTCGGAATAGGTGAGACCGACATACAGGGTGCCGACCGGTGCCACATGAAAAAAGAAAGCGCTGTTTTCTTCAAAACTCTGGGAGCTGACCGCATCGGCGTTGTAGGCATTGCCGCCGCTGGTTTTTTGAAGGCCTCCTTGGGTACCCAGCAAAGTGATATTGTTGTCCACGGTGGACCAAGTGATGGGGGTAAGTGACGATAGCCCCTGCAGGGGATCCGTGCCCGCATAGTATTCTTCAAGGTTGCTGATGCCGTCGCCATCAGGATCATCTGCGGGCTGAAAGGACTGATCCAACTCCGTATATCCTAACGATGTATTGGACAAAAGGCTGGCCAGATGATGGAGTTCCCATCCGTCATCCATGGCATCTTCATCGACATCGCCACTGTAGAGGCGTGCAGAGCTCAGCTCACTGCCGATGGCATAGAAAGAACTGTCGATCAGCATCGGCCCATAGGCTGGGATCAGGGAGGTGTAAGCGAGAACACCGTTTTTGAGATACTCGACCTCCGTGCCCACTCGGCGGATGGTGAACAGAGTGCTATTGTTGTAAGCGCCAAGGGAAGCTTTGGATGACCCATTTTCGTAAACATTCGCGGTGCCATTGGAAGCCGCGCAGATGCTGTATTCAAGATCCGCGTAGCTGCGGCTGTCGTTGCTGTAAGTGAGCCCAACACCGACGGGACCGGTGCCATGGACGGTGAAATGCAAACAACCGCTGGTGACGATGCTCTTCTCCCCGACCGCATCAGCATTGGTCCAAGCCGAGCTTCCCGATACTTTTTTCACTCCCCCCTCGGTGCCGACCACGTTCACATTGGTGGAGGGTTGCCAGACGATAGGCGAAGGGTAATTGAGAGCCTGAAGCGGGTGGGTGCCATAAACGTATTCTTGGGCATTAGAGAGGTCATCCCCATCACGATCGCTATTGGGCTCAAAACCTGTCAGGCTGGTGAGAGTGGCATTTGCGGGCAGATACTCCAACTCCCAGGCATCAGGTAAGCCATCGTTATCCAGATCTCCGGTGTAGATGCGAGCTTTGGAGATTTGAGTGGCGACGGAGTTGAGAGAGCAGTCCACACGAAGCGGGCCACTGCTCAACGTGGTGGAGGTGTGAATGACGACGCCGTCCTTGATGAACTGGACGCGACCCGCGACCCGCTGAATGCTGAAGACGGTGTTCGCCGTGTATTCCCACAATGCGACATCGGCCGAAGACTCAGGCCTGTTGGCGATGGCCGTGTTATTCGGTAGGAGTTGAATGCGATACTCCAGATCGGTGTAGCTTCGGTTGTCATTGGTGGGGGTGAGGCCGACAAATAAATTGGAAGCTAAGGGTGCGCTGAAGGACACCATGCCATCTTCCACAATCACCTGGCTGCTTTCCGCATCGGCATTCCAACCTGCGCTACCTGTTTTTCGCAGCCCTCCTTCAGACCCTGAGACATTTTGAGTGCCCACGAGATTCTGCCAAGTGACGGGGGTTAAATAGCTCAGAGCGTTGATAGGATTGCTTCCGTCTCGGTATTCCTGAATATTGCTGACGTTGTCGCCGTCAGCATCGCCCTCGGGCGTGAAGGCTGAGAGATAGCTCAAATTCGTTTCAATAGGCAGATACTTCTTCTCCCAGTTATCCGGCATGCCATCGGCATCGGCATCCCCATTATCGATACTCGCCGAGGTAAGCGCTGCTCCATCTGGGGTGTAGAGTCGATACATGGAGCAGTCCACCATCATCGGTCCGGCGCACGGAAAGGTGGAAACAGCCGAACTATTGCCATGCGTAGGATCGGTTTTCGAATAAGTGACGACACTGTCGGCTCGTTCAATTGTAAATAAAGAATCAGCCGTATAGCTACCGAGAGTCGGACCCGCGGTCGCACCATGATACACTTGAGCCGTGTTATCATGGCGCAAGACAATGCAGAAATCTAAGTCGTTATAACTGGCGTTTTCATCGACATGGTTGAGGCCCAAGGCGAATCCGCTGTAAAGCGCGGCCGTAAAAACGACTTTACCGCTACCGACCATTTTTTGACTTCCACTACTGGTGGCATCCCGATCCCAAGCGGTGTTGCTGCCACCCGTTTTTTTAAGTCCGCCCGCACTCCCAGGAAGGATCTCGAGACCGGCATCCACCGTCCATTCAATGGCTTCCAGTGCTGCACCCTTAGATTCCCCTGCACTAAATGCCCAAAACACGACCAAAAAACACCATCTCATCATCCTGTGTCATAAGCATAATCAAGCGCTAGATCTAGTTCTTTTTAAGTCAAAATTAATGGATGTGGCGTTGACGTCTTAATGTGGCATGCTGCTGCAATTGGGTACCCGACCAAGGGATCAAGAGGCTCTCGGGCTGTTTGAATTCGGGAGAGGCTCGCCGGTGAGAAGGTGCTGTGGTGCAAGGCAAGGTCTTGAGCGCGTCCTATCCCTCTGTCACCCGAGTTTGGAATGAAAACAGGGATCGCTGGCAAAGTGATTTTCCAGGGCTGCTCCCCAAGGTATCCTGTATTGGATCGCACCACGAGACTTAGGCCGAGACGGTTAAGGGGACTTGGCAAGTCCCTCTCCGTGCGTTCTCATACCCAACTGATGAAATAATGAGTCAAATTCGTGGGCAAGATCGAGTCCGCTCCTCACCCCAACTCTTTCGCTAAGCGAAAAGTGAGGTGAGGGGGCGTGAGAGTCCTGTTTCTACCCTCTCATTTTCATCAGGGGCTCAGACATCTGCGCGGCCTGAAGGGCCGCTGGATTCAGCCCAGGCCGCAAGGCCTGGGAAGGGACGAACGACACCGAATCACCTGCGGAGCGCTCTGAAGGAGCGCGGGAACGTGCGGCATGTTTTCACCTCTCGTTCCCTCTCCCGCGACCCTTCAGGCCGCGACTTTTGAGAGGTGGGTCTCTTCCCACCCACCCAGGGTTTGCTTCGCTTCGCCCTGAGCTGAATCCGGCGATCCTTTGGACCGCAAGCCCTCTTATACCCGCCTGACGAAACAACGCTTCACATTCGACGGGTGAGGAGCGAGATGAAAGGTTTACCCCTTTAAATTTCACTTTGGTCTCGCCCAAGGTCCCGGGGTAATGGCGATGGCGGTTAAGGGGACTTGGCAAGTCCCTCTCCTTGCGTTCTCAGCTCAGGTCTCGGGGTAATGGCGATGGCGGTTAAGGGGACTTGGCAAGTCCCTCTCCTTGCGGTCTCACCCCAGGTCCCGGGGCGAAGGCGATGGCGGCTTGCCCAAACGTGTTTCGCCAAAGCTTGGTTTGATAACTCACGTCGAACCTTATGCCGAAAGGAGGCAGGGCTTTTGGATGGTGGGGTCTAACCAAAAGCATGGGGATAGAAATGATGCCTGAGTCCTAAGCGTGCGAGTTTCGGCGTGGACGAAGAGAACAGGTGGTTTCGACTCCTTGCTTGATTGATGAGCACAAAAAAGCCCGGCTTTGGACCGGGCTTTTTTTGTCTCACGCGAAGATGAAAATGGTGGGCAGGGCTGGGTTCGAACCAGCGTAGGCGTAAGCCAGCAGATTTACAGTCTGCCCCCTTTAACCACTCGGGCACCTACCCATTTCACTTTCGTGCGGGACGTGGAGTTAAGACGAGCCGCTGATCTTTGCAAGAAGCTTTTGCTGTTTATGAACGAAAAAATGCACGGCCTTGGGGAGTGTCATGGAATGACGTGCTTAACGACGGCTTTTGCGTCGCACTTGACGGGTCACCAGGGTGGGTTTGACCCCATGGATAACCTTGAAGCTGCGGGTCTCAGCGATGAGGCTGATGTGCTCGAAGGCTTCACGCAGCAGGTTCTCATAGGGCAGGTGCTTGTTGGCCACGAGCCAGAGGTCACCTGTAGTGCGCAGGGCCTGGGCGGCGACGGTGATGAACTTCAATCCCAGGGTGGGATCGGCATCGCGTCCGTCATGAAAGGGCGGGTTCATCACGACATGGTCATAGCTGGCCGTGCCGACCCCTTGCGTGACATCTTTCCAGAGGATGCGGGGCCTGACGGGGACGGGGATGAGGCCGGTGTTACGACGCGCACATTCCAGAGCACGGGCATCGGCCTCATACATGTCCAGCGTGCGGATGTTGGGGCACTTGCGCAGGAGATGATCACTCAGGTAACCCCAGCTCGCGCCGAGGTCTGCGACATTGCCACCGATGGTGTGCGGGAGATGCTCGGTGAGCAGGGCGGAGCCTTCATCGATGCGGTCCCAGTTGAACAAGCCAGGCTGTGACCAGAAGCGGCCGTCCAGCACGCGGCGCATGGCCCCACCGGCTTTCCATTGCTCGAGCACCTCGGTTTTCCATGAGGCGGGCTGGGTGGCCCAAAAGACGCGGCTGTGATGCTTGGAGAGGGTTTGGACTTCGCCGGCCACTTCGGCCAGATGCTGCTCCATGCGTTTGGCACCCCAGTCGTTGTGAAGTGCGGTGACGAGCATGCCGCCCTCGGCCAGGAGCTCGTGAGCGCGGGCAAAGTCGGAGAGGATGCTATCACGCTGGCGATCTGGCAGCAGCAGGATGAGATCGTATTTCCCCTCGGCCTGACGGGTGTGGCGCTGGCCGGACTCCACCAGGGCATCGGCATGGGGTTTCCAGGTCTGCTCGCAGGTCAGGCGATCTTTGAAGGCCTCCAGGCCGGGGTGAGCCTGCGCGCGGAGGAAGAGGATGCGGGAGGCGGTTTCGACCGGGATCTCCGGCTGGGTATCGAGCGCGTGAAAAAGGGCAGTGAGGGCGTGCATGGAGGCGGGGAGGTCAGCGATCTGAAAGGAGAGGGCTGGGAAAGGGAGTGCGGACACTCTTGTCCGCCGGTTTGGAGTGACTCGTCGCACCCAGATGCGGATAAGTGTATCCGCGCTCCGCTCAAGATCTTGGGACTAGGATTGCTGGTAAAGGAAGGTCGTCAGGGGGCTGGTGGCGCTGGCTTCTTCACTGTGATCGGCGAGACCGATCTCATAGGCGGCCCGTCCAGCTTCGACGGCGGCTTTGAAGGCCTCGGCCATGCGGGAGGGATCGCTAGCGATGGCGATGGCGGTATTCACCAGCACGGCATCAGCTCCCATTTCAAAGGCCTCGGCGGCATGGCTCGGGGCACCGATACCAGCATCCACGACGACCGGCACGGTGGCCTGAGAGATGATGATCTCGATCTGCCGACGGGTGGTGATGCCCTGGTGGGAACCGATGGGGGAGCCCAGGGGCATGACGGTGGCGGTGCCCACGTCCTGGAGGCGCCGCGCCAGCACGGGGTCGGCATTGATGTAGGGCAGCACGGTGAAGCCTTCCTTCACCAGGATCTCGGCGGCTTTCAGCGTCTCGATGGGGTCGGGCAGCAGGTAGCGGGGATCAGGATGGATCTCCAGCTTCACCCAGTTGGGCAGGCCCGCGGCGACGGCGAGGCGGGCGAGGCGCACGGCTTCCTCGGCATTCATGGCACCGCTGGTATTCGGCAGCAGCAGGATGTCCTTGGGGATGAAGTCCAGGATATTGGCGAAGGGGTCGCCTTTGCCAGTGAGATCCGCCCGGCGCAGGGCCACGGTGACGATCTCAGTGCCGGAGGCGATGATGGCTTGGCGCATGAGTTCCCCAGAGGCAAACTTACCCGTGCCCAGCATGAGACGGGAGTTAAAGGTGCGGTCGGCGATGGTGAGGGGCTGATTGGGCATGAAGGGGAAAGGCCGCGGATTAAATGATCCGCCGAAGTTTTTGGAGATTGTAAAGTGGATCGCGACGTTGGTCCAAGACCATCAGCACGACAATGCCATCGTTTATCAGGCGATAATGCACTGTGAAATAAGGGAAGCGTCCCAAAACGACTAGTCGGTGCATTCGATGATGGATGGGATGCAATCCACCTGTAATCAGCAAAGCGTCAATGTGTGTCTCCAGAAATTCGTAAACCTCGGCTCCTAGCCCAAGCTCTTGTTCTTCATAGAACTCCGCGATTTCTTCCAGGTCGACCTGCGCCTCGGGGATGATGATTATTTTTTTCCCCATTTCTGCTTTAGGCGGGCTTTAGCTTCCTCCCATGGAATTGGAACGGAAAGACCTTGCTCAAAAAGACGCAATCTTTCCTGCGCTAGTTGAGCCTCCCATTCGGAGGGCTCTGACACTTCGATTAATTCTGCCTCCAACTTTTCCACGAGGGCCACCTTTTCATCTCTTGAAAGCTTGGCTGCTGAAGCCATTACGGACTCCAGCAGCGGAGAATAAGATATAGAGGCGGCGCTCATGGACGGGATTTTAATCCCAAAGGCTCCGAAATCAAGCCAGCAGCAGGCGCTGGAAGAGTTCCTGACCGTTGAGCTGGATGCCGATGTAGAAGTCTCCAAACTCACCGTATTGGGTGGTCACTTCATCCCAGCGCATCTCGTAGACGATGGTTTTGATCTGGTAGATGTCGTGGGCAAAGAGGGTGACACCCCACTCATGGGTATCCAGGCCGGTGGAGCCGGTGATGAGCTGGCGGACCTTGCCGGAGAACTTGCGACCGGTGCGGGCGTGGCCGCTCATCAGTTCACGGCGTTTGGCGAAGTCCTGGGCATACCAGTTGGCGCCCACGTTACGGCGCTTGCTCATGGGGTAAAAGCACATGACCTGCCAGTCCGGCATGTTGGGATACAGGCGGTCACTGTAGTATTTGTCCATGTGGCCCTTCCACTCGGCCAGGCGCTTGGTGTGAGCTTCGGAGCCGACCTCCAGGTTCTCGGTGCGGGCGATGCGCTCGGAGGCTTCCTCTTCCTTCTCGCTGTATTCCGTCCACTCCGTCATGGAGAGGTAGCAGTAAGCGGGGGTGAGGACTTCAGGCCCGAGGGCGAGGGTCAGCTCTTTTTCAAACTGATTGGCGTCCTGCAGGTCGGGGGTCAGGAGCATGAAGCCGAGATCGAACTTCGGGGTGACCATGCTGAAGCTCAGGAGCTGAGTCTTCGGGTGGGAACGGATTTTCTGGACAGTGGCGTCGAAGTGCTCCATGCGCTCCGCTTTCTCTTCAGGGGTGAGGGCAGCCCAGAAACCGTGGTCGAGGGTATAAAACAGATGCTGAACGATCCAGCCTTCCTGAGGGATGATGGGGGTCATGGCGAAAATGGAGGGGTAGGTTGTGTAAGGGCAGGGGGTGCAGCCAAACAGAGGCCGGATGCACCCACCGTCAATATTCCCATACGCTGGAATGCCTTCTGCTCAATGGTCAGGCGCAGTGATTCGCAAAAAGTGATTGAAACCCCCCAGGCGGGAATTATTTATCCAGTCCGCAAATCCAAGATAAGGAGACATCAAAACATGGCAGACGTAGAAAACAAGTATTCCCAAAACACCCCCGGCGCCTACTACGTGGACGACCAGTGCATCGACTGCGACCTGTGCCGTGAAACTGCGCCCGCCAACTTCAAGCGCGACGACGACGGTGGTCACTCCTTCGTTTACAAGCAGCCTGAGACCGACGAAGAGCGTGAACTCGCTGAGGAAGCCCTCGCTGGCTGCCCTGTCGAAGCCATCGGCCGCGACGGCGAATAATTCTTTTGAGCTTTGACTGAAAGCGCAGCCTCTTCCCGGAGGTTGCGCTTTTTTTGTGCCCTTGTTGTCCCGCCGCCTCTGACTTAGCTTGGGCGATGTCTTCTACCGATTACGTCCTGTTGGCGGAGCAGATCGCCACGGCAGCCCACGCGGGGCAGTTTCGTCGAGGGGGTGAGGTGCCTTACATCGAGCATCCCAGGGCGGTCGTCAGTCGGGTGGGGGAGGATTGGGAGGCTCAGGTCGTCGCTTGGCTGCACGATGTGCTGGAGGACTGTGATCACACCGAGGCCACGCTCGTGGCGGCGGGGATCCCTCAGCACTTGGTGGAAGCCGTGGCGCTGCTGACCAAAACGGGCGAGCTACCGTATGAGGATTACCTGGAGAAGGTGGCGCAGAATCCCATCGCCACGAAGGTCAAGATCGCTGACATGATCTCCAACCTCGCCGATGCACCCACGCCGAAGCAGATCCAAAAATACGCGAAGGGCCTGCATCGCCTAGCGCGGGAACTGGCGTGAAGCAGCGAGAGCGATGCGTTGCTTCGAGTTGGCCTAACCTAAAGTGCGGGATTCGATCCACTCCGTCAGCGCTTCCACGGCAGGACGTTGCTGGATGTGTTGCTGACAGCGCAGGGCGGCTTGTTGGTAGCGAGGCTCGGTCAGCAGTCGGTGCAGGGTTTGACTCACCCGCCGAGGCGTAAAGGTGCGCGGGCTGAGGCCGATGCCGGCACCGAGTTGCTCCAGCCGGTAGGCGTTGTCCGGCTGATCGTGCGCCATGGCCATGATGAGCTGGGGCACCCCGGCGGCGAAGCCTTGGGACAGGGTGCCGATGCCGCCGTGATGGACGAAGACGGAGGCGTGCGGGATGAGGGTGGAAAACGGGGCGTACTCCACCGCTAAAACTCGGGAGGGTAAGGGGGAGGGGAGTTGGCTGAGATCCCGGGTCACGAAGATGGCGCGCTCGCCGAGGGTGGTGACGGCGCTGAGGGCGACCTCGAAGAAACGCCGGGCCTGGATATTGGCGCTGCCAGGGGTGAAGACGATGGGGGCTGTCCCTTCAGCCAGGAAGTCAGTCACTTCGCTCGACAGGGGCCTCTCGGTGGCGATGTCTTCCAGCGGGAAATGCCACTGGAGGAGCTGCGGTGGCCAGTCGGGCTGTGGACGGGCAAACCACTCGGGGAAGAGGGCCAGCACGCCATCGGGAGAGTCGGCCCACTCCCACCAGAGGCGGCGCGGTGCGGCGACACCATGACGGGCGCAGGCGGCCCGCACAGGGGCGGCGGCAAAGCGGTCGGCAGGGTTGGGCAGGCGCACCAGCCACTGCCGAAGTGTCAGCGGCAGTTTTCGGAAGTGCTGCATGCCCGGGAAGAGCACGGGCGTCTCGTGGGCACTGATGAGCACAGCGGGCTGGACATGGACGGAGATCAGCGGGATGCCGTGTTTTTCCCGCGCCAAGCGGGCGCCGAAGACGGTGCAGGGGGCCAGCAGGAGATCGGGGCGGGCTCCCTGTTGGATGAGGGACTCCACCACCGCCAGCACGGGCTCGGTGTTTTCTCCCGCAAATTCGAAGACGAGCTTGGTGCCCTGGTAGAGCTTCCAGACGCGGGGATCGGAAATGAAGCGGTCAAAGAGTTCCGGGGTGCCCATGGGAACCACCTCCAGGCCGGCTTTCCGCACCACCTCCTCGAAAACACAGGCCACCACAACGGTGACACGATGCCCTCGCGCCCGCAGATGCCGCCCGAGCCAGAGGAAGGGGAAGACATCACCGGCACTGCCAAGAGGAAAAAGAACGACGTGCATGGGAAGGGATTCGAACCGGACCCCACCCCCGGTTTCACAGCAAGAGAGAGCCGGATTTGGTTAAAAGAACTTTAAAATCTAGATTTTATTCTTTTTGATAATTACCAAATTAAGATATAATTTCCATATTGTTAACTGGTCCTTAGATGGATTACCCCAAGTCAGAGCCCTTTTCACCCGAGTTTCTTCGCCTCCTTGCCCGAGATGAAGGGGCTCCCAGCCATTCCTCGCTATGAAACCACCCCCCCTCCGCCTTTTGTCCCTGGCCTCCGCGATGGCGGTAGCCATGCTGGGGCTTGCGCAGCCTGCCGTTGCCAGCACCATTTTCTGGGGCAGTTCCATCGGGGTGGACGTATTGATCGACTCCAATGGCCAGCCGCTCGGCGGCGAGTTTTCGTTTGAGATGGGTGTGTTTGACAATGGCTTCGTGCCGACGGTGACGAACATCAACGATTGGGCAGCCAACTGGCGGGTCTTTGACATTGCGTTTGACCCCACACCGACGATTCCGGATGATGGTGATCCTGAGGGATGGTCGGAGGAAAACCAAGCCTTCGCGGGCACGGTGGATCACCTCTCGGATGGCACCTCCGATTCGCCTTATGCCACCCCCGGGTTCCAATTTCAGCAGGGCACGGTGGTTTATCTGTGGGTGTATAACACCAAGGATCGAGTCACGGAAACGGAGTGGGCTCTGGTGACGGATGGGGTGAATACCGGGGATACGCTGAGTGACTGGGTCTTTCCTGATCCGGCCGAGGTGGCAGGCTCTTATGATTGGATGCTGGGAGACGCGGACTCGGCTGTCTATGGGGGGCTGAGTGACAACGGCGGTGGTGGAGTGACGCTCCAGACGCTGGTGGTGCCTGTGCCGGAGCCTGGCTCAGTGCTGCTGCTCGGGGTGACTGTGTTGGGGGCTCTGCTGCATCGCCGCCGCCCGATCAAGACCACCACCTGTTGATCGCGCCTTCCCTGTCGATATGAGTCAACGCCCTCGCCCCTCTACCTCAAGCCATGGCGGTTTCCGGCTGCCATGGTTTTGGCGTTGTTTCGGCGCGCTGGCGGTGGCCTATCTGATGATGGCGGGAGCCGCCATGGGGCAGACCTACGACTTCGGGGATTACAATGCTTTTTCCAGCGCCAGCAGCACGCGGAACTCCAATCTCTACATCGGAGCCACCGTGGATGCGGAAAACACGGCCCAAACGAATGCCACGGCCACGGGCGATGACCTCAATGGCACGGATGATGAGGACGGGGTGACGGTCCCAGCCAGTGTGCAGCGTGGGGAGTCAAGCTCGCTGAAAGTGGTGGTGACGAACAAGCGTGGCAGCACCTCCTATCTGCATGCGTGGATCGACTGGAATAACAATGGATCACTCACGGATTCGGGCGAGCAAATCGCCTCCAACGTGAGCATCAGCAATGGCACGTCCAATTCCACGAAGACCCTCAACTTTACGGTGCCCTCCACGGCCACGCTGGGGGATGTGGGCGTACGTGTGCGCTTGACCTCGGGCTCCAGCCCCGGGCCGACAGGCCTGGATGGATCGGGTGAGGTGGAAGATTACCTGATGACGGTGGGCACCAATCTGAGCATCGGTAACCTCGTCTGGAATGATGCCAATGATAACGGCCTCTATGACAATGGCGAAAGTGGCATCAGCAACGTCCTGGTGGAGCTCTGGAGCCCCGGTGCGGATAATGCCATTGGCGGGACCAGTGGCAACGCCGATACGAAGGTGGCCTCGACGACGACCACCAATGGAGGGGCCTACAGTTTCACGGGGGTAACGGCAGGGAAATACTTTGTCAAAGTGCCCACCCCACCGCTCTCCCGCAGCAGCTCGGTGGTGGATGGTGCGGACAATGGCGACGACAATGACAATGATGGCTCGCAACCGGGCGGCTCAGGCACCTCCGCCTACAGCGGGGTCTTTACCATCGCGGCGGGCACGGAGCCCGGCTCCAGTGGCGGTGGCAATGCGGAAACCACCATCGACTTCGGTTTCGTGTCCAACGTGGGCGCTCCCTTCGTCTGCGATAACCGCTTTTACATCATGCAGAACTGGGAGCCCGTGCCGGGATCGGGCAACTGGGACACGAGCTTGAACTACATCGATACGGATCAGTCCATCGTGCCGATCTTCATCTTCACCGGCAAGAAGCTGAATGGTCTCGTGGCTTACGGGGGCTACCTGTATTGCGTGGATCAGGCGGGCGGGCATCTTTACCGGATCAATTCTCTCGGCACCCTGGTGGACATGGGCGAGATCGAGGGGCTGCCCAACTCGGCCACAGATGGTCAATGGGGCGGCGGCACGGCGCTGACTAACGGGACGATGATCATCAACCGCTACACGTTTAGCAACTCGCGGACGACCCTTTACTTCATCGATCTCGGTTCGGCCTCGCTGATCGGCAGCGCGGTCTCCACCCGCTATGCCAGCACGGGGAGCTACACCACCGGTAACTTCGGTGACATCGTCTGGGACCCGCTGACGGACAAGGTTTACGGCTACAACACCTATGACTCGAGCAACCTGGGCTTGTTCGAGATCAACACCTCCACGGGCTATTGCACACGGGTGGCGTCCTCTTATCTTTCCACCTTCGGTTCCCTCACCATTGATGCGAATGGTTTGGCCTATGGTTATGGTAGCGCCAGCAGTTCCACGTCTCAGGATACCCTGTATGTTTTCAATCGCACGGATGGAGTGCTGAATGGTACGATGACGGCGGTGGGGACAGGGCCGGTCGTGACGAACTCCGATGGCGCGGCTTGCCCTGGTGCGGCACCTTCCATGAAGATCGGGAATCTGGTCTGGAATGACGTGAACAACAACGGTGCCAAAGACAGTGGCGAGGCCGGCATCGATGGCGTGACGATGAAGCTCTTCCTCGGTGGCGAAGATCCCACCACGGCGACTCCGGCGGCGACCACCACAACCTCCGGCGGCGGCCTCTACACCTTCAGTGATCTGTCTCCCGGCCAATACTTCGTTTACATTCAGACCCCGCCCGCATCCTACCCGCTCAGCAGCAGCGTCACGGACACGGCGGATAACTCGCAAGATAACGATGACAATGGTATCCAAACCGCTGCCGGTCAGCCCGTCCGGAGTCCTCTGATCTCCTTGGTGGCAGGCACGGAATCCACCAGTGATGGGGATAGCGATAGCAATACCGACCTAACCATCGACTTCGGCTTCCGCGCGTGCCCCACGGTGACGCCGAGTGGTTCTCCCACGGCAGCGACGGTTGGTTCAGCGTATTCCTTCACACTCAGCGCCACCGGCGGCACCAGCCCCTACACCTGGGCCGTGGCTAGCGGTAGCTTGCCAGCCGGGCTCACGCTCAGCAGTGCCGGGGTGATCTCGGGCACGCCGACGACGCCGAATACCTCCGGCGTTAGCCTCACCGTTCGGGCGACAGACGCGCTCGGTTGCTCAGGCACCCTCACCATCAGCATCGTGGTGCAGCCGAATACGGATTTCGGTGACTACACTTCTTTCCCCAGTGCCTCCAGCGTGGTGACTACGAACTTACGGATCGGTGCCCTGGTGGATGCGGAAGTGAGTGCCACCACGAACAGCACGGCGACGGGCGATGACATCACCGGGAGTGATGACGAGGATGGTGTGACGGTGCCGTCTAACTTTGAGCGTGGTACGTCCAGCAGCATCAGCGTGACCGTCACCAATAGCACCGGCTCCACGGCGTATCTGAATGCCTGGGTGGATTTCAATCGCAACGGCAGTCTCGCGGATTCCGGTGAGCAAGTCGCGACGAACGTTTCGGTGGCCACGGGCAGCTCGAACTCGGTGCGGACGATCACCTTCACCGTGCCATCGGGAGCCAGTCTCGGTGCCAGTGCGGTGCGCGTGCGTCTGACCAGCGTTAGCAGCCCAGGCCCCGACGGGGCGGATGGCAACGGTGAGGTGGAAGACCATGCGGCGACCATCGGCCTCCCGGTCAATGACTTTGGCGACTACTCCGGTTTTGCTTCCGTCTCCAACGTGGCGAATACCAACCTGCGTTTCGGCGCGAGTGTGGATACGGAAGGCACCGCCACCACGAATGCGACGGCCACGGGTGACGACATCACCGGCACGGATGACGAAGACGGGGTGACCTTTGACAGCATGACGGCGGGGCAAACGGTGACGGTGCCGGTGATCGTGACCAATCTCACCGGCAGCACGGCCTATCTGAATGCGTGGATCGACTTTAACAACGATGGCGATGTGCTGGATACGGGTGAGGAGATTGTGACGAACCGCTCCATCGCCAACAGCACCAACGGCGCGACGATCAATGTGACCTTCGATGTGCCGGCCAATGCCGTAACAGCGACGCCTGTAGGCGCACGCTTCCGCCTCACGAGTGCGGCTTCACCGGGATCCACGGGCACGGGCACGACTGGGGAGGTGGAGGACTATGTGGTGACCATCTTGGCTCCGATCACGGACTTCGGCGACTGGACCGGAGGCGGTTCCGTCTCCAATACGGCGGACACGAGACTGCGCTTGGGGGCCACGGTCGATGCGGAATATTCGGCCACCACGAATGCGAGTGCCACGGGGGACGACCTCACCGGTGTGGATGATGAAGACGGCGTCACCATCCCTGCTCTGACCGCAGGTGGACCGGCGACGCTGGTGATCAACCGCACGAACACCACCGGCGCGATTGCGTATCTGAACGCCTGGATTGACTACAACAACAACGGCGTCTTCACCGATGCCGGAGAGCAGGTCATCGTGAATACTTCTGTGGCCAACGGCACCAGCGATGCCTCGGCCAATTTCAGCATCACCGTGCCCGCCTCCGCCGTCACCGGCACGGCCTTGGGCGCCCGTTTCCGCATCACCTCGCAGAGTAATCCCGGGGCGTCGGGCATCGGGGGAGTTGGCGAGGTGGAAGACTATGTGGTGACGATTGCACAGCCGACGACGGATTTCGGGGACTATTCCTCCTTGGGTGCAGCCAGCAGCGTGGTGGTGACTGGTTTGCGGATTGGAGCCACGGTGGATGTGGAATACGCCGGCACGACCAACACCACGGCGACGGGGGATGACATCACCGGCACGGACGATGAAGACGGTGTGACCCTCCCTTCCATGATCGCTGGAGCCCCGGCCACGATTCCTGTGGTGGTGACGAATACCACCGGCTCCACGGCCTATCTGAATGTGTGGATGGATTTCAATGGCAATGGCAGCCTGACCGATGCGGGAGAACAGATCGCCACCAACGTGGCGGTCACCACGGGCTCCAGCAATCTCACACGGAATATCAGCTTTACCGTGCCAGCCACCAGCTTGACCGGCGTGAATCTCGGCGTGCGCGTGCGTTTGACCAGCACGGCAAGCGCCGCATCCACAGGAGCCGCTGGCAATGGGGAAGTGGAAGACTACGTCGCCATGGTGTCAGCGCCCACCACGGACTTCGGGGACTACAGCGGCTTTGCCGATGCCTCGCAAGGGGTGAGCAGCACTCTGCGAATGGGGGCCAGTGTGGATGCGGAATACGTGTCCACTTTGAACAGCACGGCCACCGGGGATGATCTCACGGGCATCGATGATGAAGACGGCATCACCCTCCCCGCGCTCACTGCGGGTGCGCCTGCAACCATCACCGCCAGCGTGACCAATAGCTCCGGGGCCACAGGTTATCTCAATGCCTGGATCGACTACAACAACAACGGGGTGCTCACGGATTCCGGCGAGCAGATCGCCAGCAACATCAGTGTCGCCAGCGGCACCACCAACGGCACAGTGACACTCAACATCACCGTGCCTGTAGGCGCCACGACTGGCACGCCTCTGGGGGCACGTTTCCGTTTGTCCGCCCCGCTGTCTCCCGGCCCTGTCGGCGCCAATGCCGCTGTGGGTGAGGTGGAAGATTATGTGGTGACGATCGCCGCACCGACCACGGACTTTGGGGATGCTTCGGGTCTGGGTTCGGCCAGCAGCCTCGTCACGAACTTGATGCTCGGCAGCAAAGTGGATGCCGAATATGCCGCCACCACTAACGCGGCGGCTACCGGGGATGATATCACCGGGATCGATGATGAAGACGGTGTCACGATGCCGACCTCCATCGATCCAGGAGCGAGCGTGACCCTGCCTGTCACGGTGACCAATGGCAGCGGCACCAATGCCTACCTGCATGCGTGGATCGACTTCAACAACGACGGTGCGCTGAACAACGCCTTAGTGACTGCCGGTGGTGAGCGGTTGGAAGCGGCGCGAATGATTCCCAAGACGACGCGGGGAACGATCTTGTTGGAATGGTGGTTAGGCATTGGTGGCACGGCCGTGTCGGATCTCACTTCGAACGCCGCCTATCCGAACAGCCCGACCGGATCGGAGCAGCGCACCAGCTTCGAGGCACGCACCGACTGGGAAAACAATATGGGGCAGCGCATGCGCGGTTGGGTTTACCCACCGGTGACGGGGCAATACACCTTCTGGGTGGCTGGGGATGATGAGACCCAACTCTTCCTGAGCACCGACGATACACCGGCGAATGCGACGATGATTGCCAACGTTCCTGGATGGACCAGTTCACGGGCCTGGACCACCTACTCCCAGCAGAAATCCGTGAGCATCACGCTTCAAGCGGGGCGTGCCTACTACATCGAGGCGCTCATGAAAGAGGGCGGCGGCGGAGATAACCTAGCTGCGGCTTGGGAAATCCCCGGCACGGGCTCTGGGCCGGTGGTGATCGATGGTCAATACCTCTCCCCATGGTCGAGCGCGGATGCTTCCGTGAGCACGGAGCAGATCACGTTCACCGTGCCTGCCAATGCCAGCCCTGGCACAGGCCGTGCCGTGCGTTTCCGCCTAACCAATCTGGACACCACCACCGGCACTGGAGCCTCAGGCAATGGTGAGGTGGAAGACTATGTCGTGACCATCACCTCTCCAGTGAATGATTTCGGGGATCACTCGGGCCTGGGCAGTGCCAGCAACGCCGCCAGCAATAATCTGCGCCTCGGGGCGACAGTGGATGCGGAAGTGAGTGCGACGACGAATGCGACGGCCACAGGTGATGATATCACCGGCATCGATGACGAAGATGGAGTGACTCTGCCGACGATGACGGATGGCCAAACCCTCACGGTTCCGGTGATCGTCACCAACACGAGTGGCAGCGCCGCTTACCTGAATGCGTGGATTGATTTTAACAACAACGGTTCTCTGACCGACTCGGGCGAGCAGGTCATCAGCAACCTCAGTGTCGCCAATGGTAGCTCCAACGTGACGCTCAACCCGAGCGTGACCGTGCCAACCACCGCCGTGACGGGCAGCAGCCTGGCGGTGCGTTTCCGTCTCACTGCCGTCAGTTCACCCGGAGCCACAGGGGCTCTCGCCAGCATCGGTGAGGTGGAGGACTATGGGGTCACCATCCAAGTGCCCACCACGGACTTTGGGGACTACTCCGGCTTTGGCTCCGCCAGCAGCATTCGGGATATGGCGCTGCGTTTCGGAGCCAATGTCGATACTGAGTATGCCCCCACCAGCAATGCCACGGCCACGGGTGACGATACGACTGGCATTGACGATGAGGATGGGGTGACGATGCCTGCTCTGATGGCGGGTGCGCCCGCAAACATCCCCGTGGTGGTGACCAACACGACTGGTGCCACGGCTTATGCGAATGTCTGGATCGACTACAACAACAACGGCGTGCTGACGGATCCAGGGGAGCAAATCGCCGCCGATGTGGTCGTGCCGACAGGCATCACCAACGCGGCCGGGAACCTGCCCTTCACGGTCGCCGCAGATGCCGTCACCGGAGCCAATCTCGGGGTGCGTTTCCGCCTCACCAGCGTGCCAAACCCAGGCCCGACCGGGGCTGCCGGTATCGGTGAAGTGGAAGACTACGTGGTGAACATCGCCGTGCCTCCTTCGGACTACGGGGACTGGAGCGGAGTGGCGGACGCCTACTCCACAGCGATTGCTGGTTTGCGGTTGGGCAGTTTGGTGGATACAGAGTTCACGTCCACACGCAATGCCACGGCCAATGGGGACGATATCACCGGAGCGGATGATGAAGATGGCGTGACGCTGCCTGCCTTCACGGCTGGCGGTCCAGCCACGATCTCCGTGGTGGTCACCAACACCACCGGCAGCACGGCCTACCTGAATGCGTGGATGGATTTCAACAACAACGGCAGCTTCACCGATGCCGGGGAGCAGATCGCCACGAATACGGCCATCACCACCGGAGTCACCGGACTGACGCGCACCCTCAGCTTCACCGTGCCCACGACGGCGGTGACGGGGACCACCATCGGTCTGCGTTTCCGTCTCACCGATGTGAGCAATCCGGGCAGCGTTGGCGGTGCGGGGTCAGGGGAAGTGGAGGATTACACCACGACGATTGCCATGCCGATCACTGATTTCGGTGACTGGAGCGGTGCGGGGGATGCCTGGAGCACTGCCAGTAACAACTTGCGCCTGGGAGCCCTGGCCGATACCGAGTATGCCTCGACGCTCAACGAAGCAGCCACGGGAGACGATGCCACCGGCAGTGATGATGAAGATGGTGTGACCCTACCTAGTAGCCTGAATTTGGCATCGTCCGGCACACTGACCGCCGTCCTCACCAATAATTCGGGAAGCTCCGGGTATCTCAATGCCTGGGTGGACTTCAACGGCAACGGCAGCTTTGGCGACAGTGGCGAGCAGATCATCACGAACAGTCTCATCTCCAACGGCACCAACGGGGCAAGCCGCGGCTTCAACTTCAGTGCACCGAGCAATGCGATTCCCGGCGAGCGTGGCGTGCGTGTGCGTCTCACCAGCGTGCAGAATCCCGGCCCGACTGGCGGAGCCGGCACCGGGGAGGTGGAAGACTACCTGATCACCATCAACTGCCCACAGATCTCCATCAGTCCTTCCTCCTTGACGACTCCGGTGATCGGCAGTTCCTACAACCAGTCCTTCACCGCCAACGGAGGCACGGGGCCTTACACCTTCACGGTTAGCAGCGGTAGCTTACCGGACGGTTTGAACCTCAGCAGTTCAGGCGTTCTCTCGGGCATCGCCACCTCCACCACGACGGTCGGCTTTGTGGTGACGGCTACCGATGTGAATGGCTGCTTCATCACGCAGAGTTACACGGTGACCCCGGTCTGCCCGGCCATTCCGCTCAGTCCTTCATCGGTGATGAATCCGACGGTGGGCAGCTCTTACAGCCAGACCATCACGGCCTCGGGCGGCACGGCACCTTACACCTTTGCCCTGACCAATGGCAGCCTGCCCCCCGGACTCACCCTCGGCAGCAGCACCGGCACCATCAGTGGCACGACGACACAAGCTGGCGCGGTGACGTTCACCCTCCGTGTGACCGATTTCTATGGCTGCTCCGCCACCCAGAATTACTCCATGACACCGTCTTGCCCGACGGTGACTCTCACGCCTTCCAGCGTTTCCGCCGGGGCGGTGGGCACGGCTTACAGCCAGACCTTCACCGCCAGTGGCGGTGTGGCTCCTTACAGTTATGTGATTAGCAGCGGCACCTTACCCGCAGGTCTGAGCCTGAGCTCGGGCGGTGTCCTCGGTGGTACTCCGACGGCGGGGAATGGCAGCGGCACGGCCTTCATCGTCCGGGCCACCGACTCTCGAGGGTGCTCAGGCACTCGGGCTTATTCGTTGAAGATCTGTCCCGTGGTCAGCCTGAGTCCAGAAACGCTCCCGACCCTCACGGTGGGGACGAGCTACAGCCAGACGATCACCGCCGGAGATGGCACGGCACCTTACACCTTCAGCGTGGTCAGCGGCAGCTTGCCAAATAGCTTCAGCCTCAACAGCAGCACCGGGGTGATCTCAGGCACGCCCTCCAACACCAGCGCCTCCACCTTCACCATTCGTGCCACGGATGCGAATAGCTGCACGGGCACGCGCAGCTACACTCTGCAACCGGTTTGCCCGACGCTGAGCATCACCACCAGCAGCCTTGCCATCGGTCTGGTGGGGTCGTCTTACTCGCAGACCTTGGCCGTCAGCGGTGGCACGGCGAATTACACCTGGAGCCTCGCCAGTGGCACTCTGCCGAACGGACTGAGCCTGAACTCAGGCACGGGTCAGATCACTGGCACCCCTGCGGCAGGCAACGGCTCAGGCAGCAGTCTCACCTTCCGCGTGACGGATCAGTATGGCTGCTCAGGCACGGCCACCTTGACTCTCCAGATCTGTCCGGTTATCTCGCTGACACCGACCTCCCTGACGGCACCACGCACGGCCACGGCTTACACAGAGACCGTCACGGCCTCCGGAGGTGTCTCTCCCTACACTTTCACCCTCAGCTCAGGCAGTCTGCCGGCAGGTCTCAGCCTCAGCTCCGCCGGGGTGATCTCCGGCACTCCAACCAGCACCGCCTCGGCCTCCTTCATCATCCGGGCGACGGATGCCAATGGCTGCAATGGCACTCGCGCTTACAGCTTGACCCCTTCCTGTGCGGTCATCGCGGTCAGCACCAACAGTGTGCCGACGGCTTACCTCAATACGTCTTACAGCACCACGCTGGCGGCTGGGCCTGGAACGACGCCCTTCACCTGGACGCTCAATAGCGGCACGCTGCCTGTCGGTCTGTCCTTGAGCACGGCTGGGGTGATCTCCGGCACTCCGACGGCGCTGGGCAGTAGCACCGTCTCAGTGCGGGTCACGGATGCGAACGGATGCACCGCCACAGGGTCGCTTTCACTCACGGTGAAAGGCATGACGTTAGGCAATCTCGTGTGGCTGGACAATGACAATGACGGGGTGAAGGATGCCGGTGAAAACGGTGTGGCCGGGGCTGTGGTGCAGCTTTTCTCCACAGGCACGGACAATGCCATCGGCGGAACTGGCAGCGCGGCGGATACACAGGTGGGCAGCAGCATCACCACCACCAGCAATGGTCTCTACAGTTTCACCAATCTGACGCCGGGACGCTATTATGTGAAGGTGACTGCCCCGGCTGGTTATACCCATGCCAGTGGCACTCCGGCCACGACGGATAACAATGTGGATAATAACAACGATGGCACGCTGACCAGTGGGGTAGGCACGGTGTTAATCAGCCCCGTCATCAATCTCCAGCCCGGCACGGAATCCATCACCGATGGCGATACCGATGCCGATACGAACCTGACGGTGGACTTTGGCCTGTGGGCTCCGATGGCCGTGGGCAACATGCTGTTTGCCGACATCAACAAGGATGGCTGGATGAACGCGAATGAGGGCCTCGAAAACGTCTTCATTCAGATCTTCGCGGAAGGAGCGAATGTGAATACGGATGCGGCAGTCAGCGCGGCCATCACGGATGTCAAAGGTCGCTACATCATAACCGGGCTCAACCCAGGTCGGTATTTCCTGCACTTGGCCGCGATCCAATTCGATCAAGGTGGCGTTCTGGAATGCTACATCCCGATGGGCAGTGTCGTGGCGGGGGATGATGATAAGGGGCAGGATCTTCAGTTTACCAACACCCCGGCGGTGGCCGGTGCCAGCACGGCGGTGTTCTCCCTGCTTCCGGGTCAGCTTCCAGCCGGCAATGCGGAGTCGGGCATCGAAGGCACGACCGATGATGAGGGCATGACGGATGGCCTGAGTGTGGATGCCAATACCGACATGACCTTGGACTTGGGGCTGGATTGCCTGGATTGCGCCGGAGCCGCCTTGTCGGAGCGTGAAACCGCCGTGCTGGGTCAAAGCCTGATGGCTGCCTCCCCCTCCGAATCGGCCTCGCCCACCACCTTTGCCTCCTGGCAGGCGGCCAATCCTCTAGGCGGCGCCAATGGGGCTCTGGATAACCCTGACGGTGATCTTTACCCGAACCTCTTGGAATATGCCTTGGGCACCAACCCTGCCGATGGCACCAGTGGCGCAGGCCGCTTCCGCATGGAGACGCAGAGCCTGACCGGCACGGTGGATATCACCGTGCTCCAAGCAGGCTCGACCGGTCAAGACATCAGCCTCACGCTGGAAGCCAGCAGTGACGGGCAGCAGTGGGTGGCCTCGCGGGTCGCTCCTGAACGGACCTATAACCAAGCCGGTCAGCTCGTGCTGCGTTATGCTCAGGTGGATAGCACTCTCTTTGCCGGGGCCGCGCAGGGCATGATCCGCCTGAGAGTGAACCTCGACGCGGATCTCAATGGCACCCCCGAGGCCTCGGCGACCGCGCCTGCCTGGATGTTTAGCCGCGAGACCTTCCCCGTGGGCACACGCACCTTCTCCATGCCTCTGGAGCAGCCGGAACTTTACGCCGGCACCGTCATCGGCCGGGAAGGGGAGACCAGTCTGCGTCTGAGCGGCCTCAGTGGGCTGACGCTGACGGGACCGACCGTGCTGGAGATTCTGGAGGGCGCGTCATCCGGGCAGCGCTTCACGGTTACGGACATCGCAGGCGGTCTGGTGCAGACGGCAGAGCCGTTGCCTACGGGGCTGGCGGGTGCCCGTGTGGCGATGCGCCGCTTGTGGACGGTGGAGCAACTGCTGCCTGCGGAATCTTTTGTGGCCGGTGATGCGGCAGAGACGGCAGATCGGGTGCTTTATTACGATGCCGAGACGAATGACTTCGTGCCTGTGTGGCTCAGTGCCTCCGGTTGGGTGCATCCGGCGAAAGGTGTGTTTGTCCCGGCGTCCGGTCAGGGGCTCTTGGTGCAGACACGTAGCCAGGAGGTGACCACGCTGGTGGTCGGTCAGATGCCTCAGGTGGCTGCCTCCCTCCCTCCGAAATCGGGCACTCGTTTCCTGGGGCTCACCCAAGTGATGGAAAGCTCTCCTGCGCTCTTGAAGCTGACGGCGAGTGCGGGTTACCCCGCCAATAGCGATCCTGCCTCAGCCACACGCCTCCGCCTTCTCAAGGCCGATGCGGGAGGCTCTGAGTCGGGTTACGAAAGCTACTACCTGCATGCCAACGGGGAGGACTCGGCCTGGCTGCGCGAAGGCGATGCCTCAGGTCTGGACCTGAGCCAGGAGAAGCTGCTGAAACCCTTCCGGGCATTCTTCCTGGTGCAGCCTTAGCGTGCACTCGTGGGAGATCACATCTCTGCAGGCATCCAGGTCTCCAGGCTGCTGACTTCAGCCTTGGCCTGGGCGCTGACAGGGATGCCCCAGGCATCAAAGAAGGGGCCGAGATTGCGTTTCGTGATCTTGGAGTAGCGCACGAGGAATTGATCGCGCTTTTCATCATCGCTTTTCGGGGCGGGGCCGAACTGAGGATCGGCGAAGCTGTGCAGATAGGCCCGCCAGCTTTCCCAACCGAACGCTTGAACCAGTTGGATGTAACTATGCAAGGCATAGAAAGGATCGCTCTTCCACTGCGCCCATTTGTCCGAGACTTGCTTGAGCTTCTCGAGATTGGCGCGGCGGCGTTCAGGAGCGATGGCGGTATGTCCGATGAGCCAGTCTTTTTTCAACACCGCTTCATAAACATACATGCCCATGACGTTGTTGGTGACTTCCACAGTGCCATCGAAGGTGAAGTCGCCACGTTGATGGTTATGCCCGATCTCATGATGGAAACCCCAGCCGGGGAATTTGATGCGGTTGAAGGTGACCATCTCCAGCGCCTCAGGCAGATGCAGCATGATGGGGTAGCCGCTATGCATGAAACCTGCGCTGATCTGGACATCGGCCACCATCCGCTCAGGGCGTTTGCGTTCGGCCCTTTGGTTGCTGATGTCATCTTGAGCCTCCACCACGCGTTTCCAGAATTCCATGAGCAGAGTCGGGGTGGTGACGGTGCGCGCCACCTCGCTCGGCACGGTCAGGATCATTTGGTCACACGCCAGTTCAGCCCAGGGGGCTGGGCGCTTCTTGAGGTCGGTATTCCACTGCTCATCTGTATCTCGGACTAACACGAAGTAGGGAGCTTGGATGCCACCTTTGATTTGGACACTGAAAGCGGCATCTGTTTCCACACGGGAAGGCACTTCAATGTAGATGAGTCCGCCAAAGGCACTGGTGATGGAGGTGATCGGGGTGGTGAGGGGGAGAGATTTGGTGATGTCAGGGGCCCTGCTCCAGCGGTCGAGGTCATACAAAAGATCGGAATGGCTGCCGATACGCACAGCATAGCCTTGATCGGCCATGGCTGCGGGCACGGTGACCTGGATGGTTTCTCCTGCGGCCGCATAGAGGCCGGTGCTGGTCCAGCCTGGGACGGTGGGTTGAACGGGAACTTCGGCGGAGACTCGCGGTGCGTTCGTTGGGGCCTTACCCGGAAAGACCTCATGCGCTGGGTGGGCGTTGACCGCTCCCGGAGCGAGCTTGAGCATGCGCGTCTCCATGCCGAGTTGCACACGTGCATCCGCGTCTTTGGCTTGTGTGAGCGGCTCTTCTTTGGTGGGGATGGGCTGCCGTGCGCTGGGGTTTGCCATCGCGGCGGTCACGGCTTCTTGCAGGCTGTTCCGGTCCGGCGGCTGGGCGGCCATGGCGATTTGGATGGCGCTCGTTGCCTGTTTCATGTCTTCAGGAGTTAGCGCCCGGCCCCCCGTCTTTTGCTGCTTCAGTGCGTTGATGGCCTCGGCGGCATTCAGCAGGAGGGGTAGTTCGATTCGGGCTTGGAAGGCCTGTGTTGGATCAAAGCCGCTCTGGTCCGTGAAGGCGATGCCGGCGGGCATCAACGCCTGATTCAGGCCATGTGAACTGGCGAGTTTTTTGCCACCGCTGGTTTGGCCAAAGGCCCAGCCCGTCATCCCCGCAATGAGTCCTCCGCCACGCGCGACCCATTGAACGATCTGGTCGCCCTCGGCGGGATCGGTGATGCTCTGGGCATTGAGAAGGATCACGTCATAACGAGCCAGGGACTTCTCACTCAAGTCCGAGATGGCTTCCGCTTTGAACCCGAGTTTGTCGAGTTCGGCGATGGCATTGACGTTCTTGAGGCCGATGCGTGGCTTTTGTTTCTTAGCGCTCCACTGGATGCAGTTGCTGAGCAGGCGTGCATGGTCACCGCCGGCCTGTCCATTCAGGTAGCTGTTGTGGCCAAAGAGGATGATGCGCCCCTTGCCATGACCTGCCACTGCAGCGACGGCGAGTTCGATGCCTTCTCTTCCTCCAGGCGAGGCCAGAATGGGGAAGGCCAGGGTGCCCCAGATGGCCACCGGACCCGGTGCGCCTGCTTTGGGGATGCTTTTGACCCCGGCGAGGAGCTTTTCCCGCTCGGCTCGAATAATCTGCTCAGGAAGCTGTGTCCACGCAGGGCGGACGAGGGCTAAAGACAGCAATAGAAGACTCAGAACACGCATGGGTTGGGATGGGCTGGTATCTGTAAAGCGTGGTGGAGGTCCGTTTCTTAGATCTGGCCCCCAGTTTACATCCCGTCGCGGACTTGCTCTCATCGCTTCCAGTGTTACGCTGTTGATGCAATGACTTACGAGCAACTGCCGGACGAATGGAAGGAGTGGGTGGACCTCTCTCCCCTGGAGCGTTTTCGGCGTAGCGAGGAGCTCTTTGCACAATACCTAGCCATGGGAGGTAGCCTTGATCCCGACCCCGATCCGACAAGTCCTTTTGACGATCCAGAAGCATGGCGTCCAAGCGCTGCTCATGGGCGGGCAGGCCTGCGTCTTTTACGGCGCGGCGCAAGTTAGTAAGAACGTTGATTTTGTTTTGTTGGCCGATGAGTCGAACTACTACCGACTGCGCCAAGCTCTGGCTGAATTGAAAGCAGAACGAATTGCGATTCCTCGTTTTAATTCCGAAGTTTTAGCGCGCGGACATGCCGTTCATTTTCGTTGTCAGGCACCCGGGGTCGAGGGGTTGCGTCTGGATGTGATGACCAAAATGCGGGAGGTCGATGAATTTGATCGTTTGTGGGAAAGGCGGACAACTTTTGGTGATGACGCGGGGGCCGAATATCATCTTCTTAGTGTCCCAGATTTGGTTCGTGCAAAAAAAACTCAACGAAGCAAAGACTGGCCTGTCATTGAGCTGCTTGTTGCGATCCATTTCCGTGAAAATAGGGACTTTCCGACGCCCCAGTGGATCGAATTTTGGTTATTGGAATCGAGAACACCTGAGTTGATCATCGACCTCTGTGATCGCTTTCCCAATGAAGCCCGGGCTCTGGCGACCAAACGACCGCTTTTGGCTCATGCTTTTGTCGGTGAGATCGATTTGATGCGTGCGGCACTTGATGCTGAGGTCCGTGCCGAGCAAGCCAGAGATCGGCTTTACTGGGAACCATTGCGCCAAGAGATGGAAGTTTTTCGCCGCCAGGAGCGGGACGCAGGCAACGCTAGTTCCTAGAGTCTGCTTTCCACCCCTTGCCAGCCTTCAAACGTCGTCTAATCTGGTTTTATGCCAACCTGGACCGCCCCTAACCCCGTGAACCTTGTGGACCTCGGTTTCATGGATGCTCGCAGCAAGCTCATTGATCTGGCCGCTTTTCTGGATCGCGTCCAGAAGGCAGGCCAGGATGGAGATTTCCGCGTGCAGGCCCTAAAGGCAGCTCTGGAACAGCTCTCTCTGGACCAACCGATCCGGGCTAAAGAGGTGCTGCTCACCTTCAGCGATCCGAGCACGGAACCGATCGAGAAAGCGACCATGCAAGGCGCCATCGGCGCGTTTAAAGGCTGATCCTTGCGGAGCGGTGGCTGAACCATGGGTGAGCCATTGTTTTTGTAAGCCATCGTTTAACCATTGCTCAACTATCGTTCAACCACTGTCAGCACTCCTTTCATGAATTACATCGAACCCCACGGTCACATGGTCAGCCGCACCACGGATGACTATGAGCGCATGGCCATTGCTGGCTGTCAGGCCATCTGCGAACCTGCTTTTTGGGCGGGTTTTGATCGGGCTTCAGCCGATGGTTTCTACGACTACTTTCGCCAGATCACCGAGTATGAACCCAAGCGAGCGGCCAAGTTTGGCATTCAGCATTACTGCTGGCTGTGCATCAATCCCAAGGAAGCCGAGGACCTGAAGCTGGCGGAGGATGTCATCGCTCTGATCCCTGAATTTTTGGAGAAACCCGGTGTCCTTGGCATTGGCGAGATTGGCTTGAACAAGAACAGCCGCAATGAGCTGAGCATCTTTGAGCGGCATTTGCAGGTGGCTCAGGATCACGATCAACTTGTGCTGATCCATACCCCACACTTGGAAGATAAACTGAAAGGCACCCGCCTCATCGTCGAGGCTCTGAAGAACTTCTCAGGCATCAAGCCGGAACGCGTCATCATTGACCACGTGGAGGAGCACACCATTGATCACGTGCTGGATCATGGTTTCTGGGCAGGTATTACGCTGTATCCGGAAAGCAAATGCACCCCGCATCGAGCCATTGATATGCTGGAGCATCGCCAGGGCGAGCGTATCTGGATGAACAGTGCCTGTGACTGGGGCGTCAGCGATCCTCTTGCGGTGCCGAAGACCATGCAGGCCATGCGCCAACGCGGGTGGACACCGGAGATGATTCAGCGCGTGGCCTGGGATAATCCGCGCGCTTTCATGGGCCAGTGTGAGAAGTTTAAGATGTGATCGATTCGGGGGAGTCTTTTGCCCCTCCGTTCAGAGAGCGAAGGGAAAGAACTGCATGGCAACCTTTCCCTATAATACTGGCCGGAATCGAAGGCTCAGTGGTTCTCTTTTGCCGAGCTGATTTTATCCCCGTTCAGCAGATGATCATGCAGGCGGGCAATGTATTCTTTGAGCCGTTGTTCAGTGTCCGCAGGTGCCTTGCCAGGGAGGGCGAGGATGGCGTCTTTCCAGGGGGCCAATTGCGTCAGATGGCGATCCATCGCATTGACGGCCTCGACTGCGGCAAAGTAAGGCTGCTTATTGACGTCACCCATCGCCAACAGCGTGCGGGCGCATTGCTCCAGGAGATCCGGGCTGGGTTGGGTGGCCAGGAGGGCTTCCGCCGCGGCGACGCGGACGCTCGGAGAGGAGTCACTGAGAGCCTTCTGTAGGTGCGCCGAGTTGGCCTGAGTGATCTGGCTTCCCTGGATGAGATGCCCCATGGCAGCCCAGTAGCGAATCATCGCATGAGGGTCCTGAAGCAGGGTGGCTAGAGCCTCGGGAGTGGCTTTTTTCGCATCGCTGGCCAGGGATGCGGCATCTAGGACGGCTGAGACCGGATAAGCCTCTTCGGAGGCATAGGTGTCCTTGGGGGATTTACCCGAAGAAGCCGCCAAGCGCTCGCCTTCAGGGATGAAGCCGAGGTCACGCACTTTGATGAGCCATTCACGCTGGCCCTGGGCAAGACGGGCTTTGATGTCTGCATGTTCAGCAGAGTCGGCGAGATTGACCGTCTCCCAGGGATCGGATTCCAGGTCATAGAGTTCTTCGGAGGGTTTGGCCTTCCAGAAGCGACTCTGCAGTTCATTGAGCTTGCCTTGATCGAAGAGGTCTTTCCAGACGCGGGTGGTGGCCTGCTGGAACATGTAGTTGAGAAACTGCCCGTAAGGAAGGTGGGGCATGTAATTGCGAACATACACATAGCGCCCGTCGGTGGTGCTGCGGACGAGGTCATAGCGCTCGTCCATACGGCCTCGGAAGCCGTGCATGAGGGCATTGGCGGGTTGCGCAAACTCACCGCAAATCGCGCGGCCTTGGAAGTAGGCAGGCGGTTTCACCCCGGCGATGCTCAGCAGCGTCGCAGGGAGATCGATGAAGCTGACCAGTTCTTGGTTTTCACCGCCTGGGGCATAACCTTTAGGAGCGAGGTGTTTCCACTTCTCTGGGAAATACATGATGAGACCCACTTGAAGGCCGGTGTTGTAGGGCCAGCGCTTGAAGCGGGGCATCCCCGCACCGTGGTCACCGTAGTGCATGATGATGGTGTCCTCAGCCACCCCCCCAGCCTCAAGCTCCGCAATGGCTTTGCCGAGCTTGGTATCCATCAGGGTGATGTTGTCATAATACTGCGCCCAATCGTGACGCACCTCAGGGGTATCGGGATGGAACGGGGGGAGGGGAGCCTTGGCCGGATCATGGATCAGGGTATGCGGGCGACGGCGGATCTGGCTTTCGTGCGTGATCTGGTCGTTAAAGACGGCAAAGAAGGGGTGGCCATCCGGGCGATTTTTCCAGTGGGCTTTGCCATTGCTTTCATCCCAGACGAGATCCTTTTTGCCCTCCTTGGGCTTCTCCAGATTGTAGTCTTCCTTATTGTTATTCGTGCAGTAGTAACCGGCGGCACGGAGGAACTGAGGATACATCTGATCCTGCTGTGGCATGGGCACGTAGCTGCGCATATGCTCGCCCCCATCCGCCGGCGCCCAGCGGCCACTGATCAGGCAGGTGCGAGCGGGCGCACAGACGGGCGCATTGGACCAGCAGCGCTTGAAGCGAATGCCTTTGGCGGCCAGGGCATCGATGTTAGGCGTGGTGGCGTAAGTGTCTCCGTAGCAGCCGTAGTCGGGCCCGTTGTCCTCGCTGGTCAGCCAGAGGATATTGGGGCGATCAGCCGCAAGGCTTGAGAGCGTGAAAAGGCAGAGAAGCGCGAGTGGTCGGAACATCGCGCTCTGTAACGTGAGGAAGGGTGGGCTCTTGCCTGGATTTCGGGAATCCTCAGAGGCTTATTTTTGTCAGCGCAGCCAGCCTCTCGATCAAAGGCGGATGGCTGTAGTGCAGCCAGACGGTGAGGGGATGGGGCTGCGGATGGGCAAGGTGATCTCGTGAAAGACGTTTGAGGCCTTCGGTCAGCGGTTCGTGGCTGCCGACAGCTTTGGCGGCAAAGGCATCCGCTTCAAATTCATGCTTCCGGCTCATGGCCAGACCGAGCAACCCGGTCAGCACGCCGAAGGGTTTATAGACCAGACCGAAGAGGATGAGGCCCATGCCAACGGGGGTGCCCCGAACACCAAAAGCGGCGAAGAAATCCGGGGACTTCAGCACCCAGCCGAGCAAGGCCAGCATGATCCCCATCTCCGCCAGATGCAGCGCCATCATCACCGGCACATGACGGCATTTGTTGTGACCGATTTCGTGCGCCAGGATGGCCACGATTTCTTCCTGACTGTGGCTTTGGATCAAGGTGTCGTAGAGCGCGATCCGGCGGGTTTTGCCAAAGCCGGCGAAGAAGGCATTGGCTTTCGTGGAGCGGCGTGATCCATCGACGATGCTGACTTCCTGCACAGGGAAATCCAGCTTGCGGGCAAGAGCAAAGATGGCTTCCCGCAAAGCGCCTTCTTCCAAGGGCTGAAACTTCAGGAACAGGGGCATGATGACGCGCGGAGACAGCCAGGTCATGAGGATGCTGAAGCCGGCGATGAACACCCACGCATACAGAGCGGCTAGCGCCTGCGTTTCAAAGAACCAGACCAGCACTGCCGCCACGGGTAGGCCGAGAATGGCCATGAGAGTCAGGCCCTTGATGTGGTCCTGGATGAAGGTGGCCGGGGTGGTCTTGTTGAATCCATAACGGGCCTCCACGCCGAAGGTGTCCCAGGCTTCAAAAGGCAGGCTGAGCCAAGTCTGCGCCAGCATGATGATGGCGATGACGAACACGCCGGTGACGACAGGGCCGTGACCTTGATTCTCCGCCCAGGATTGCAGCCAGCCAAAACCGCCACTCCACCAGAAGACGACCACGAGGCCGAGGGCGGCAATGTCTTGGGTGAAACTGATGCGGGTGGACTCGCGGATGTAGTCCGCCAGCTTGGCCCGGGTCTCCTCGGAGAAGACTTCCGCGAGTGCCTCAGGGATGGCGCGGCCTAGGCGACCTAGGTTCAGCAACGTGGCGATGAACTCGAGGTGGAAGACTCCGATAACGCTGACCAGAGCGGCGATAAACCAGGGATTGGACCAAGACATAATCCGAAAAGGGCTGACTGAGTGGCCCTGGAAATCTCCAAGGGCAATAAAAAAGCAGACCGGGGGACCGGTCTGCTGGTTCAATTGAGGAATCGGCTGATTCGGGAAGATTATTCAGCGTTTTCTTCGACGTAGCGAACGACGTCGCCCACGGACTGAAGCTTCTCAGCTTCTTCATCTGGAACGTCGATGCCGAACTCTTCTTCGAAGGCCATCACCAGCTCCACGGTGTCCAGGGAGTCAGCGCCGAGATCTTCGATGAACTTGGCTTCCGGTGTCACCTGCTCAGGGTTCACGCCGAGCTGTTCGACGATGATGTCACGGACTTTTTCTTGGATGTTGTCTGCCATAGGTAAAGAGGGGGATGTGCGGCGGAGAGGTAGCGGCTGGTTTTAGTTTGGCAAGGGCGAATTCGCTCTTTTTTTGGCTCGGCTCAAATCGTGAAAGTTTAGCCCTAATCGTCAGACGGGTTTTTTTTAGCCGTATCGTCTTCAATCTCGGGCTGTTTCTCAATGAGTTCGCCTTTGAAGTGAACCATCAAGCGTTCCAAGATTCGCACGGCTCCATCGTATTTCAAATCATCAATCACGGCCTTTTGGGGGCTGACGGAGCTGTCTGAGCGGTGCCACAGATAGGCTAATCCTTTATTATCCCACTTGCGTGTGTCCACCTTGAAAACCTGGGCGAAGGGGATGCTCACTCCCTCCGGTGTGATCAGGTGATCCGCCTCGGCGCGCAGCACTTTGGTGCGATTCAGCAGCATCGCCACGCCGACGCCGAGGCCGACGAGAATGGTGGCTCCTCCCCACCAGAATTGAGCGGTGATTTCACGTTCCGTGTAGCGATGCGGCTTCTCAGGCCAGCCTCGCTCCGCCGCGTAGGAGACCCAGCGTGGAGGCTCACCATTCTTCCCTGCCGGCAGGCCTTTGGCTTCGGTTTCCTTCACCCATTCCTCCAGCCGATTGGCCGCCTTGGCTTCATCGTATCCCTTCAGCAGGGTTTGCTCAAACCAGTCCTTTTGATCGGCGATCTTGTTGGTTTCGGGATAACCATATTTGCCGTCATAAAGGAAATACAATCCCATGGCGATCAGCATGGCCGTCATCATGCCCATGCGGCGGAAATACCAGGGGGTAACCCGGCACACGATAGGGCCTGAGGTGGCGGCAGGTGTGGACTCCATGTGGCCACTCAAAGCCGTGTCCGTGCCGGGATGCAACCCGGGATTTCAAAGAGGGCTTTCCAAATTTGAGGTCAGTTTCTACCTGCGCGGATTTTAAGGCCGGATAAGGATTGTCCATCGTAATTCCTGACAAATACCCCCCAACATTCCTGATATGACAATGTTACTCCTATTCCTCGGAACCATGGCCCTCTCGCTTTACGCCTCGATGAGGGTGAAAAGCGCGTATAATCAATACTCCAAGGTCCGGGCTTCCAGCGGCTACACCGGTGCCGAGGTGGCCCAGCGGATCTTGGATCTGAACAACATCCGTGATGTTTCCATCCACGCGGCCCCGGGTCACTTGATCGACCACTATGACCCCTCGAACCGCCGTCTCGTCCTTTCGGAGGAGAACTACTACGGCACCTCCGTGGCTGCGCTCGGCATCTCGGCTCACGAGTGCGGTCATGCCATCCAGCATAAGCAGCTCTATGCGCCGCTCCAGTGGCGTATGGCGGCCGTCGGCATCACCCAGATTGCCAGCCAGGTGGTCATGTGGGTGCCGCTGATCGGGTTGTTTGGCGGCTTTTTCCCTTACAAGCTGGCCATCACCATCATGGCCCTCGGTTTTGGTATCATGATGCTGTTCCAGCTCGTCACCCTACCGGTGGAGTTCGATGCGACGGCGCGTGCGAAAAAGGTGCTCGCCAGCACAGGCGCGGTGGCCATGGGAGGCGAATACAATGCCATGAGCAAGGTGCTGGATGCGGCGGCGCTCACCTACGTGGCGGCCTTCGTGAGCACCCTGGGTTACCTGCTCTACTATGTGCTCCAGCTCACCGGCATGCGCAGTAGCGACGAATAACCAATGGTTCTGGCTGTAACGATTCCCTGAACTCATGGCACGCGGCGGATGGTTTCTATCCGTCGCGTGTTGTTTTTAGGATAAAGGTTGCTCGGTTGGCGATTGCGCACGCAGGCGGGTGCCGTCAGGTTTGTTCATGTTTGGCCACTCTTTTAGCTTCCTGAAAATGCTTCGTTTCCTTTCAGCACTCCTGCCTTTGTTGTTCGTCGGTCTGGCGATGCAGGCGCAGGAGGCTACCGACGTGGCCAAGGGGAAGGCGGATGCGGGGAAGCAGATGGAGGCGGTCAAACAAAGGCTGAAAAAGCTCTCTGCCACAGAGTATGATTTGGACGGGATCAAGATCAATGCCGCTAGCCGCGAAGTTCGCATTCCCGCCAAGGTCGAACTGAAGAAGGCCCCCATCGAATACATGCTGGTGCATGAGACCGGGAAGACCCATGAGAGCGTGCTAACGACCGCCATCAGCCCGACGGCGATTCAACTGGCCTTACTGCTGGCCAATTATCAAGCTGCCTCCCAAGGCCTCCTCACGCACATGCCTGAGGCGGAACTCCCACCGTGGAAGGAAGTGGCGCCCACCACCGCCGGTGCGAATCGGCTCATCATCGAGGTGGAGTGGCAAGCCGGGGGGAAAACGCAGACCACACCGCTGGCAACGTGGGTGCAGAATGTCGATACCCGACAACCACCGCCGGATCTTGAGACCTGGGTGTTCAATGGCTCCTATGTGGATGAGCGTGGATTCATCGGTGAATACGAGGGCTCCATCATCGCTGTCTGGGTAGATCGCGGAGCTCTGATCAATTCTCCCGCTGAAGGCAACTGGCGAGACGAACTCTGGATCTCCCGACCTGACACCATTCCTGACGAAGGCACCCCCGTCACCGTTATCATCCGACCACCCAATCCATCATGAAATTGATTGCCACGACCCTGGCTCTGACCCTGCCATCCATGCTTCTGGCTCAGAGCGCCACTCAAGCGGCCCGCCACGAGTCTTTGAAGCAGGAAATCCGCCTCGCCTATGACCGCGGTCTGGCCTTTTTGAAGAGCCAGCAAAATGCGGAAACGGGTCAGTGGGGAGAAGCTGAACCCGTCGCCTTCACCGCACTGGCCGTCATGGCAGAGGTCTTGGCCCCGGGCCGCAAATCCACGGATGCCGTGCCTGCCAATGCGGAGAAAGGCTATGCTTTCCTGCTGAAAAACGTGCAGCCGGATGGGGGCATTTACGTGAAAGCGCGAGCCAACTACAATACCTCCCTGGCGCTGACCGCCCTCATGCTGAACCCGAAGCAGGAAAACGAGCCCACTCTCCTGGCGGCACGCAGATTCGTCGTTGGGCAGCAAAACGACTTCGATGAGAAGGGAAAGACGGATAACCCCTTCGATGGCGGCATTGGCTACGGCACGCCCAAGCCGGATAAGCCTGCCCATGCCGACCTGTCCAATACCCACTTTGCCCTGGAGGCCCTGTATTACTCTCAGGCACTGCTGGCCGATAAAGGTGATGCTGGAAAAGATGAGCCTCAGCTCAACTATGCCGCCGCCATCCAGTTCATCCAAAACTGCCAGAATCGCCCTGAAACCAACCAAGCCCCGTGGGTGAGCACGGATAAAGCCGATGCGGGGGGGTTCATTTACAGCCCAGGGGAGACCCGTGGCAAGACGGAGGAGACGAAGGATGGACGCACCGCTCTGCGCAGCTATGGAAGCATCAGTTATGCAGGTATGCTCAGCTTCATCTACGCGGGGCTGGAAAAGAGTGATCCTCGTGTCCAGGCGGTGATGCAGTGGCTAAGCGAGAACTACACGCTGGAAGAGAATCCCGGCGTGGGCCCCGAAGGCCTTTATTATTACTACCACACCATGGCCAAGGCGTTGGCGATCGCAGACGTCGGTTTCTTGAAAACGAAAGACGGCAAGACCGTGGATTGGCGTGCCGATTTGGCCGAGAAACTTCTCAACCTCCAGCAAGGCAACGGTTCCTGGGCCAACAGCGCAGGACGCTGGATGGAGAGTGATCCTGTGCTGGCCACCTGCTACACCTTGCTCGCTCTCGCGCGTGTGCATGAGAGCTTGTAAGCGATTCACAGGGGGCAGGGAACTTGCATCCCAATCATCCGTTAGGCCATGGTGGCCCAGCCGTCGCAGGTTGGACCACCCAGCCGAGTAGGCATTCTGACCGCGCAGTTAGATCTTAGTCGTCGCTGTCAGGCGGTTATTTTTTCAAGGTGGTCTTGCCGGACTTCGGGGAGGCTTTCATGACTTGGAAACCGCTGAGCGCGGGGGATTCTACGACGGTGATGTCATCGCCCGTATTCCATGGGCCTGTGGTGTCGATCTCGCCCTGATCTCCCTCACCCGTGGAGTCATTGTAATACTGACTGACGATGCCAGGGGTGGGGGGAATCTGTCCGACCGAAAGCGCTCCCTTGCCAGGAATCAGATTTGCAGGTGAAATCACGGCTTTACCTAAGCTATCCAAGGCTTGGGTGAAGGCCTTCATATGAGTGATCTCACGCGTCATGAGAAACTGCAAGGCCTCCTTCGAGCCAGGATCATCGCAGAAGTCGATGAGGCGTTCGTAAACGATTTTGGCTCTGGCTTCAGCAGCAATGTTGCTGCGGAGATCCACATCCAATTCGCCGGTGATTTTCAGATAGTCCGAAGTCCACGGATTACCCATGGAGTTGTGGAGAGCCACGCCGCCTCCACCGGCAATAATGATGAGCGGGTCCTGCTCAGCTCCGTCGCCATTCAGCTTCATCGGTTTCAAATGCATGCGGGCTAGGGTGCCGATGACTTCCAGGTGACTCAGCTCTTCGGTGCCGATGTCCATCAGAAGGTCCTTGCAGGCCATATCCTCGCAGTTGATGCCTTGAATAGAGTATTGCATGGCCGCCGCCAATTCGCCATTAGCTCCGCCGAATTGCTCCAATAGCATGTTGCCAAAACGCGGATCTGGAGTGCCGACTCGCACGGTAAACATGAGTTTCTTGATGTGATGATACATAAAATGAAAGGGGGTTGTGGGAAAGGCTGGGCACCCGTCCCCAGTTTTTCGCTCACGCTCCCTTGAGCGGTTGTGTGCAATCACAGCCCTTCCGAGATACCGAGCTTTCTGAGCCTTTGCGTGGATGAGCTCAGCATTGGAAGTCGGGCCTCACGTTGGTAAAATCGGTTAGGTGAACCCAGACTCCACGATCCTCAGGGCATCCATTCGTGGTGTCGTTCGTGGCCTTTGGCTACACCCAGGGTCAAGTTAGGCTGATACCACCTGGCGCACGCTGTCTGCACTGGCGAGGGTGCGATGGGTGCCGTCAGCAAGGGCGAGGATGAGATGGCCTTCGGGAGAGAGATCTAAGGCACGGCCATAGACCTCGACCCCGTCCACGGTGGCGCGGATTTGTTTCTGCAAAAGCCAGCTTCTTTCGCGCACGTCCGAGATCACTTCGGTAAAGCCGTGGGCAAGCCGCTGAAACTGGGCCTCCAACTCCCTGAGCAGGCTGAGGGCGATGGCCTGGCGGTCTAGCTCACGGACTAAAACGGTGCCGGGTAGTGCTTGGCTCAGGGAGGTGGCGGTGGTGGCGAGCTCGCCGGGGAAGTCCCGGCTGTTCACATTGAGACCGATGCCGAGAACCATGGCCATGCCGGACGGCGTGTTGACCGCTTCTGCGAGGAGGCCGCTGACTTTTTTACCGCCCAGATACACATCGTTAGGCCACTTGATCTGGGGCTGCAGGGGGAGTTCGGTTTCCACGGCGCGGCAGATGGCGAGGGCAGCCAAAGTGGTGAGGCGCGGCCAGAGCACCATGGGTTCGGCGGGACGCAGCAGCAGAGAAAACATGAGGTCCAAGCCACGCGGAGCGACCCAGCGATTTTCACGGCGTCCCCGCCCTGCGGTTTGAGATTCGGCAAACAAGACTTGGCCGTGGCTTCCTCCGTCTAGCGCATAGGCTCGCAGGGCATCGCTGGTGGAGGGGATCTCGTCGGCGACACGAATCTGCCAGGGCAGGCCGCGCTCCAGGCATTCCTGCTGGAGCCAGGTTTCATCCAGGGGGCTGCTGCCCGGGACAGGGGCGCTGGATCGATTCATGAGAGCAGGAGTTTTGTCACCTGGGCGGCATCTGCCAGGTCTTCCAGGCATTGCCAAGGCTGATGCTGGGCAAGGGCATCCGCCTTAAAATGACCGGTGCCCACGGCCAGACAGCGGGCTCCAAAAGCATGTGCACAGGCAATGTCTTTGGGGGTATCTCCGATGACGATGATGTCCTCGGGCTGATAGGTGTGCCCAGTCACATGCTGCATGCGCTGAAGGGCAAAGGGGCCGAGGCGATTGCGGTCTTCATGGTCATCGCCAAAGGCACCATCGAGAAAGTAATCGTGCAGGTCGAAGCGCTGGAGCTTGAGCGCGGCCCCGGCACGGATGTTACCGGTAAGAAGACCGAGAGCGACCTCCTTCTGCGGCTTTAACACTCCCAGGAGAGCCTCCACCCCTGGCATGAGATGGCCGGTGAATGTTTCCAGATGCAGCCGCTGCTGAAGGCGCTCCAGATAGCAAGTGTAGTAGCGGCGGACGAGGTCGGGCTCCAGCGCATGGCCCGACTGCTGAAAAAGCGTGCGTACGACACCGCCATCCGTGGCACCGGCTAGATCCAGCGGGGGCAGCGTGTCACGGCTGACTCCCAGCACCTCCTCGACGGCATCGAGGAGCGAGGCTCCGCCTGCGCCGCGGGTGTCGAGCAGTGTTCCGTCGATATCAAAAAGCAAAAGGCGAGGCATGGAAAAGAAAGGGCCGTGGTTTGTCGAAACCACGGCCCAAGCCAGCAGGCAATCAAAATGTCAGGGTTTAAGCCTGAGTCGGAGACGCTTCATTCACAGGCGGCTGTTCAGCGTGGTCGTCATGATGATCGTCGTGGTCGTCATGCTCGTCATGCTTATCTTCCCGTGGATCATGATCCCCATGGTGCATGTCCTTATGTTCCGTCACACCTTTCAGGTGAGTCTTGAACTTACGAACACGCTGGCGCTCAGGCAGGGGGCTGATCTGCATGTTGATGTTACGGCCAGCCATCTTAGGCTCTTGGTCGGCGTGACCCATGGTGAGCAGATCGGCTTTGATCTTGGCTGCCAACTCATGGCCAAGCTCTTGGTGAGCCATCTGACGGCCACGGAACTGAAGCTGAATGCGCACCTTGTGACCTTCTGCCAAGAAGTCCTCTGCGTGGACGATCTTGATGTGGTAGTCATGGGGGTCGATGCCGATACGGAACTTCAGTTCCTTCAGCTTACCACCCTTCTGGTGCTTGTGAGCTTCCTTCTTGTGCTTCTCCTGGATGTATTTGTATTTGCCGTAATCGACAATCTTGCAGACGGGAGGCTCGGCATTCGAGGCCACTTCGACGAGATCGAGACCACGTTCACGCGCCATGCGCAGGGCCTGGGCTGTGAGCAGCACACCATACTGCTGATTGGTGATGCCATCCACCACGCGGACTTTCGGCGCACGGATGCGCTCGTTGACGCGGGTTTGGTCGGCATAGCGGCCGTTATTACGACGATCAGGGCCACGGTTGCCACCGGGACGGCTCGGTCCTCCGCTGTTCATGCGGGGCTGGTAGCCACCTGCGGGAGGGGCGGGACGACTTGGAGCGGGAGTTCCTCCGGCACCTGCAGCGGCACCCGCGCCTGCGGGCTGTGCGGGAGCTGGGTTGTTGTTCGGACGTCCTCCGGCGAAGTTGCCAGAGTTCAGGGTATTGAATGGATTGCTAATGGCTAGACCTCCAGTTGGGTTCGCGTCAGAGGCCGGAAGGAGGAGGCCCCTGACAAAGGATTGATGGTTTCACGGACCATGTTAAACATAAACGACCGTGAGTCCTGCGGCATGAAGTGCAGACGAGCCTCCTTGCTCCCGGTCAAGCGGGGTCAGAGGAAATAGGCTCAAACAAATCATGCGGTAAAAAACTTGTGGAAACAACAAGGCAAGTGATGCCATGAATTCGCGGGTAAAACCGCGCTTGGATGCCACAACGCTATAAATAATCAGTTTCTTAGCAGGGAGCAAGAGATTTTAGGAGAAAGTCGGCTGCGATAAAGAATTCCATCTTTGGTTGTTGGACGGACACTCTTGGCCTCTTCATCGGGCATCTTCGACATCCAAGATTTTGGGCGCCTTGGTTCGCCATTGAAAAGGGAAAGCTGAATCTGGCAACACCAAGCCCTCGCGGCCTTGGTCCAGTCTCACCGCATTCATGCTGCCATCCATGTGATAAACCAAGACTGTGCCTCTCCAGGTGCGGCCCCTGATTTCTGGCATGTTCCATCCGTCTCGCCATTGCAGCGGCCAATTCGGAGAAAGGGCATTTTCGAAAAAGAGGGGGGTGTTCCCAGCACTATTCATTTTGAGATGTCCCACCAGCATCCAGTGGTTTTCACCCGGACCCACGGCTTGGGCAAAGTCGGGTTCCACCCCCAAATCACCATCGGCGAGATAAGGGCTACGAATCCCTGAGAAAACTTGCTCGTCCATCAGGAGACGGTCTTGGAGCAAACGGCGGAAGGCTTGATTGGCTGTGGCTCCCGGTCCTAGATCGTGATCTGGAAGCACGTTCTCATGATCAACCGACCACGTCATAAGAGCATGGTATAAATCTCTCCCATGTTGTGACAGCCGCATTTGAGCTGATAGGTCTTGCACTTTGATCCAGGCCGCAATGCCAAGCAGAAGGCCGATCAAGAGGAGGGTGGCCATGGCTATCAGGCAACCTTTGTTGGTCGCGTGAGAAGTCTGGGCTGGGGGCGGTTCCATGCGAAAGAGGATGCGTTTATGCCACCGGTCCCACACTCTCCAGGCGGAGCGTGGGTTTACCGTCTTCGCGGGCTTGAGCGAGATCGACCGTGAAGATGGCCTGCCAGTCATTGAGCCCATCCAGATCCACCAGCACTTGAGAGACTTTCCAGGTCTTCTGATCTTCGCTGGGTTCCACAAAGGTGTAGCGGCCATTGCGGGCTTCGTTATCCAGCAGGATGCGGTCGTGATCTGTGTAATACGGATCCAGGGTGGCAGCCAGGGTATCAGCGGTCCAGGGGGCAGCGTGCGTGCCGAGTGCGGCGATGGCGGCGGGGTAGTTTTCCTGGGAGAGGCTGCGCAGGAAACGGAAGATCTCGGTGCGGATGAGGGCGGTAAATTCGCGTTTGTTACGCGTGATGTCGGGGGCCTCTTCCTCCTCGGGTTTCTCCTCGGGCTGCCAATCGGGATTACGCAGGCGCTCCCATTCATCCAGCAGACTGGAGTCCGTGCCGCGTAGCACGCCCGCTAACCAGGCTTCCATTTCCTGCACGGGTTCGGTCTTGAAGGACTCGGGAACGGTTTGCGACAGGACCTTGTGAACGCTGGAGAGATGCCTCAGCAGCACACCCTCGGTGCGGTGCAGTTCATAGTCGTGAATGTAATCCGTGAAGCTGCGGAAGTTCTCAAACATCTCGCGGACGATGCTTTTGGGGCGAATGTTTTCCTGACCGACCCAGGGGTGCAGCGCGGCGAATTCGTTGAAGGTGCTGTAAATGAAATCACGGCAGGGTTTCGGATACTCCAGCTCTTCCAGTCGGGCGATGCGCTCCTCATAGGGAATGCCCTCCTCCTTCATGGCGGCCATGGCTTCATCCTTCACCTGGCTGAGTTGACGCCGCAGGATGAGGTCTGGATTTTCTAGGATGGACTCACAGAGCGTGAGGATATCGGCCGCATAGGTGGCTGAGTTGGGATCAATCAGCTTGAGGGCATCGATCAGATAAAGCGAGAGCGTGTGATTGAGTGAGAAGTCATCTTGCAGCTCCACATTGAGTTTCAGCTTCTGCGACCCTTGGCGTTCTTTTGGAGGGATGATGCTGATGATCTTGCGCTCGACGAGGGCACGGAAGAGCTGCCAAGCACGTTTCTCATGCTGCTTCTTAGCTGCGGCCGATTCGTGGGAATCCTGGATGAGCTGGCGCATGGCGGCGCAGCCATCGCCCTCCCGACTGAGCACCTGGAGCATCATGCCGTGAGACACCTGGAAGCGTGAAACCAAGGGCTCGGGGGCTGCGGATTGCAGTTTCTTAAAGGTGTCGGCATTCCAGCCCACAAAGCCTTCCGGGGCTTTCTTCTTCACCATCTTGCGCAGCTTTTTCGCATCTCCAGCCGCCTTGGCTTCCATCTTGGCGTTTTCGATGATGTGCTCAGGTGCTTGCGCCACCACGAAGCCGATGTCGTCGTAGCCTCGACGGCCTGCACGCCCAGTGATCTGGTGAAAGTCACGCGCGGAGAGAGTGGCTACCTTTTGCCCGCCATACTTGCTGAGGCGGGTGAGCAAGACCGTGCGGATGGGGACATTCACTCCGACGCCGAGAGTATCCGTTCCACAGATGACTTTGAGCAGGCCCCGCTGTGCCAGTTTCTCCACCAGCATGCGATATTTCGGCAGCAATCCTGCATGGTGAATGCCCACGCCATGCTGGAGATACTTCTTCACTTCCTTGCCATAGGGGCTGGTGAATTTCTCTCCCACCAGCATCTCTTTGATGGAGCCTTTTTCGGCTTGCGAGCAGAAGTTCAGGCTCATCAAATCCTGCGCGGCTTGAGCAGCCTCATTTTGCGTGAAGTGAACGAGGTAAACCGGGGTCTTGTTCTCCGCTACGAGGTCTTGTAGGGTCACGTCCACCGAGGTCTCTGCATAGCTGAATTCCAGGGGCACCGGCCGTGTTTGGGAGGAGATGATGACGCTCTCTTGGCCCGTGAGCTTGGTGAGTTCCCTCTGGAAGAAATCGGTGGAGCCCAGCGTGGCGGAGATGAGGAGAAACTGAGACTTCCGCATCGTCAGCAGGGGCACCTGCCAGGCCACCCCACGCTCATGATCGGAGTAGTAATGAAACTCATCCATGATCACCTCGGTGAAGGGGGCCTTCTCACCCTCTCGGAGGGCGTAGTTGGCCAGGATCTCCGCCGTGCAGCACAGGATGGGCGCATCCCGATTGACCGTGGCATCCCCAGTCGCCATGCCGACATTCTCCGGCCCGAAGTCCCGACACAGGGCCAGGAATTTTTCATTCACCAGCGCCTTGATCGGGCAGGTGTAGATGGACCGATGCCGCCGCGCCAGAGAGCGGAAATGCAGCGCCGTGGCCACCAGGGACTTACCGGACCCCGTGGGGGTGTTGAGGATGACGTTCTTCTCCTCAAACAGCTCCAGAATCGCCTCCTCCTGGGCCGGATAAAGCTCCAACCCGCGCTCGGTGACATAATCCAGGAACCGGCCTAACAACTCATCATTGGTGCAATCGGGAGTGGTGGGGAGACGGTTCAGCAGCGGATGGGACGACATTCTCACGCCAGTCTCCCGAGATGTGGGGAATGGGCAATCGGGAGTTTGGTGACGCTATGATCCGATACGCTTCAATGGTTGCCCCCACCATCATCCGCGCTGTTGTCGGGGTTGTAATAGCTATTGATGGTCCGGACAACGGCGTTATCCCGATAGACGGTCCAATCGCATCCCGAGAAATAGAACCCGGCTGCATAAGCGGCCACATGATTGGTTTCGACCACACAGGTATCACAGTTCGCCATGCGAATACCGCTGGCATTGAAGTTCAAAAAGGATGCTGTGGTGTTCATGATATGGTTGTCTGTGACAATGGCAGATTCACTGTTCTCCAAATAAAGGCCATGAACGCTGTTGGTGTTGACGGAGGTATTGCTGGTGACATCCAGGACTCGATTGTTGCTAACCAGAGCTCCCGTGCTGGCAACGAAGATGCCATAACGTAGGGCGGTGTAATTGGTATAACCATTGGCTCGGCCCACAACATTGACGAAGTTATCTTTGATCTTCGCTCCTTTGCCTTTCACTTGGATGCCTAGGAAGGTGGAGTCTGTGATCTCCATATTTTCCACGATGTGGTTGGCTCCATTCGTTCCCTCCAGAAAGATACCGCGGCAGTAATTTTCAATCGTGCCGTTGCGAATGGCGATGTTTTTCCGGTCGAGAGCAAAGATGCCCACGGTTTCACTGGCCACGCTGAGCTGACGGTCAATGCTCAGCTTGTTGCCGCGGAAGTCGATTTTTACATCGTCACAGTTGATGGTGATGGCGACGAGCGACTGGCCGGCCTTGGGAGCATAGGTGATGGATTTCACCAGCGCGTAGTTACCCGGTTTGGTGATCGTGCAGGGGAACTTGGAGATGGAGGTTTGTCCCTGACAGAGGGTGGAAGTGCCGATGATCAGCACCAGAAGGATAATCCAAGGGGATTTGGCGACCGACAGAAATGAAGTGTTCATAGCCGTATGATCCAAGAATCGCTGCGCCGAGATCGAGGTTACACAAAGTGTTCTATTGAACACTTTAAAAGTGATGCTTTGTTCTCGCCGTGACTCCTTCCGCCCCAGAAATCTCCACGGCTTCGCCACCCCGCTGGCTATTCGTGGATCTGAACAGCTACTTCGCCAGTGTGGAGCAGCAGGAGCGGCCGCATCTGCGCGGAAAGCCCATCATTGTGGTGCCCGTCATGTCGGATCATACCTGCGCGATCGCAGCCAGTGTGCAGGCTAAGAAATACGGCATCAAGACCGGCACGAATGTGGGAGATGCCAAACGCAAGTGTCCTGGTCTGGTGCTCGTGGAGGCCAGCCATGAACGCTATGTGGAGTATCATGAGCGGGTGAAGGAGGAGGTGGAGCGGCATTGGCCCATTCAGGTGGTGGGCTCGATCGATGAAGTGGGTCTGCTGCTGGATGATAAGCGGGCCAATGAGAACGATGCTGTGGATTTGGCCCGGCGTATCAAGCGCGGCCTGCGCGAGAATGTGGGAGAGGTGATCACCTGCTCCATCGGCATCGCGCCGAATCGGTATCTGGCCAAGGTGGCGAGTGATCTGACCAAGCCGGACGGACTGGAGGTGATTCGATTGGAGGATTTGCCGGGCCGACTCGCGCATCTGAAATTGACGGACTTGCCGGGGATCGGACGGCGGATGGAGCCACGATTGAGGGAACTGAAAATCGAGACCTTCCTTGATCTCTGGCATGCCGGGCCGGGCGTGCTGCACCAGGCCTGGGGAAGCGTGGGCGGCGAGCGCTTTTGGCGGCATCTGCACGGGGGAGATCTCGATGGAGACTTCGACGACATGGAGGCGGAGGCACCCAAGAGCATCGGCCACAGCCATGTGCTGGCACCGGAGTTTCGCCGACCTCCTGAGGCGGCGATTGTGGCGCAGCGTCTTTTGTTGAAAACGGCCAGCCGTCTGCGTCGAGCCAAGCACCGAGCCTGCGAGCTTTACCTGAGTTTGCGCACGGAGAATGGGGCGAAAGGGAAGGCGCATCTGCGATTTCCTCCCGTGTCCGACAGCTATGCCCTGACGAAAAACCTGGAGGTGCTTTGGGGGCGGGCCTTGAGTCAGATCCCTGGCCACCGGATCAAAAAAATCGGCGTGACGCTGTTCGGTTTGGAGTCGGATGCGGAGCCTGTTCAGCTCGACCTTTTTCCCATGCTGGGCAGCGCTTTGACGGCGGATGTGGAACGGCGAGATCGTCTGTCGAAGATTATGGATGAGATCAATCAGGACTTCGGACGTGACAGCATCGCCCTCGGCTTCGCCCCCGACCGGGTGAAGACGTTTTCCGGCACCAAAATCGCCTTCACCAGGATTCCAGATTTGCAGGAGTTTAAAGAGTAACGCAGCCCTCACTTGCGTGAAAGCCTGAGACTGTGGAGATTGAGCGCTCTGCATGAAGACTGTTCTCTGTTTTGGCGACTCCAATACCTGGGGGTATGACCCTGCTAGCATCACGGAGCCTTATCCACGTCGGCACCCCCTGGAAGTCCGCTGGACGGGCGTGCTGGCGCAAGGCTTAGGGCCGAAGTGCCGGGTGATCGAGGAAGGGCAAAACGGACGCACGACCGTGCATGAGGACCCCCTCAACATCGCCCGTAAAGGGAGCGACTATTTGCCTGCTTGCCTGGAGAGCCATAAACCGATCGATCTGGTGGTAATGATGCTCGGGTCGAATGACCTGAAGGCGGCCTTCAATATGACCCCGGTGGATATCGCTACCGGTGCTGGAGTCTTGGCTCGCATGGTTCTTTCCAGCACTGCCGGACCGAACAACAAACCCCCGAAGCTGCTGTTGGTCTGCCCGCCTCCGGTGGGAGATATGTCTCACCTGCCCGAGCTCGCCGCGCGGATCCCCAATGGGGCTGAGCGGAGCGCACTCTTCCCGCGCTATTACAGTGCTCTGGCAGCCTCTCTGGGATGCGAGTTTTTAAACAGCCAAGACATTGTCAAACCCAGCCGCTTGGACGCGCTGCATCTGGACGCAGATGAGCATCTCAAGCTGGGAACGGCCATGGCGCTGAAGGTGCTGAGCTTGCTGTAACAGTTGCCGCTCACTGAACGCCCTGCATGCAATCCCTCGCGCTGATTTTCTTTCTCTTTGGGTTCCTGGTGGCCGGCGTGCTTGGCACAGAGACTCGGCTGCTCTTCTTTTGGCCGGGGGCCGCCCTGCTCGGGTTAGCCGGGCTGCTGGCGACGCTGAAGTGGCGCTTGCGAGTCGTCTTCCCGCCGAGTGAAGGTTGTCTGGCGGCGGCGTCGCTCTTTGCTGGATACATCGCGGCACGATGTTTTGTCTCGCCGGTGGCGGGTTATGCCCGTGAGGATTTGTATATCCTGGCAGGAGCATGGGTGACTTATATGCTGACGGTGACGGCTGCCAGCCATCCGCGTTGGCGCACAGCCCTGCTGGCGGTGTTGCTGGTGTTGGTTTTGGGAAATCTCGCCATGGGATTCATTCACTTGTCGGGCCACTGGGAGTACCACGTGGTGCCCAGCTTCATGCGTGCGGCGACTGTGGGGCGCATTGGCGGTTTTTTTGCCAATCCCAATCACCTGGGGGCTTTCTTCACCATGGTGCTTTTTCTCACGGGCGGGTTTCTCTGCTTCGGTCGCGGCGGGGCGGCGCTGAAGATGTGCCTGGGTTTCCTCTGCGTCTCTATGATGCTGGGGGTGGCGCTGACGGCGAGTCGAGGTGCCTTGATGGGGCTGGCGGCGGGCGGTGTGATCTTTTTCCTGATGAGCCTGGGCATCGTCTGGCAGACGCAGCGGCAGTTTTTCTGGAGTCTAGCGAGTGGTGGACTGGTGGTGGCCCTCCTCGGCGGGGCGGTGCTCTGGAAAGTGAACGAGGAATATCTCAAGGGCAGGGAAATGACGAGTCCCATGGCCAACGATGTGCGATTGGAGATCTGGAAGGCGGCACTGGCTCAGCATGCGCAATCACCCCTGATCGGGACGGGATCTCGGATGTTTTATGAGGGCAGCATTCAATATCGCTCGACGGAGCTTTCAGGCTCTGCCGGCGAAGCCCTATTTGCGCACAATGAATACCTCCAGATGCTGGCTGATTATGGTTGGGTAGGTCTCGGTTTACTGGTGCTAGTGCTGCTGACCCATCTGTGGAATGGCGTGGCCTTTTTGCGTTGGTTTGTCACCCATCGTTTTCTGCAAACCGGCCGGGTGCTCAGTAACAATTTGGCTCTCTGTCTCGGCGCACTCACTGCCGTGATTGCGATGATGGTTCATGCCTTTTTTGAATTCCAGTTTCATGTGGCCATCCCGGCACTTACGGCAGCCCTTTTGCTGGGGTTGCTGGCCAATCCCGGAATAGAGGCCACGGAGAAGCGGGGCGCGAAGTTGCCTTCGGTGAGGCTGCTCTCGAAGCTTTTGCTGACGGGAGCTTCTGGGTTGCTGCTAAGTGGACCCTGGCTGCACGGACGCAGCGATTACCATCTGGCCCGGGCTGAGATCGCTCAGGTTCAAGGAGTGGATTTCGAGAGGCTGCAGCACCTGAATGCGGCTGTGGACGCCGATCCCAGCAATGCCGAGGCACACTATCAGCGAGGTCTGGCGCTGCTGGACAAACTGACGGCGGATCAGCGCTCTCCTGAGCATCCGGTGCTGAAGCGGGCGACGGTTGATCTGGAGCAAGCGGTGGCTCTCAACAGGTTTCATTATCTGTATGCACTGGCACTGGCGGATGCTTATGATGCCGTGGGCCGTTATGAAGAAGCCCTGCATCAGATTCAGCACGCCATTGCTCTGGCTCCGCTGCATGAGGAATCCCGCATGGCCCTCGCGGTGCATTGGCATCGTCTGGGTGATTTTGTTCAAGCTGAGCAGGCTTACCTCTGGGCGGGTGAAGCCCCAGCCTGGAACGAAGAAGGCACCAGTCGATGGATCGATAACTATCGTCTCCTGCTCCAGCATGCGGCTCTGATGCGTGCAGCGCCGCCTCAACCGTGATTTTTAACCCGGGCTATTATGATGCGTTTTCACCTAAACCTGCGGCGAGTGTTGGTGCTGTTGCTGATCGTAGGGGGGGTGACGGTGGGTGGACTCTGGGGCAGTCACGCGTGGGTGAGGGCGGTGTCTTCCGGGCGTTGCCTCGCGGATACGGCTCTTTTACCCCAGGTGGATGTGGCCCTGGTCCTGGGTTGCTCACCGAAGATCGGTTCACGGCCTAACATGTTTTATGAAAATCGAATGGAGGCCGCGGCGGCGCTTTATCGGGCGGGTCGCGTAAAAGCGCTGATCGTGAGCGGAGACAACAGCACCCATCAGTATGATGAGCCGACAGCGATGAAGGAGTCCCTGATCGCTCTCGGAGTGCCTGCGGAGCGGATCTACTGCGACTATGCGGGCTTTCGCACCCTGGACTCCGTGGTGCGTGCCGAGGCCATCTTTGGCCAGACGCGTTTCATCATCGTGTCTCAGCGCTTTCACAATGAACGAGCCGTGTTTCTGGCGCAGCGCCACGGTCTGGAGGCCTGGGGTTACAATGCCCAGGACGTCTCACGCTCCATCGGTCTCATGACCCACCTGCGAGAATACTTGGCCCGTGTCAATGCGGTGCTGGATGTGACGCTGCTGCAGACCCGCCCCAAGTTCGATGGGCCGAAGGTGGAGATCCATTCAGAGCGTTTGGGGTCTTGAGGTCGATTGGAGTGTGCGGAGATCTTTAGACCGGATGAACAAGATTTGCAGAACTCTCCGGAGGAGGCTGAAACCCTGAAGCCCCTCCGAGTGATGCGGCCACTCTTGGCCGCAAGGTGCGTGCCTATGGCGCGCCGAGAGCCTGGGGCGAAGGCGTGGAGAGGCGAAGCGCGAAGCGGGAGGCGGTGTGACTGAGTGGGGCGGGCTTGAGGAGCGAAGTGGGGGCGAGAACGTGCGGCCAAGAGTGGCCGCACCACTTCGCTTTGGTTCCCTCCATCCAGCGCACGCTGATCCTGTCAATCCTGTTTAAATATCTCCGCACCCCTCCAATCGACCCGAGTTCTTCACCGCTTTCTTGGCGCGTTGGGCCTCGAAGGTCCAGGCTTTGTCAGGGTCCATGCGGGCCAGATCTTCGGCGCTGGGGCTGCCGCCGAATTGCTTCCAGTATTTCTCCGCAAAGGGGTTCAGCTTTGGGCCTTTGGCGGCTTCATTGAGATCGGCCTGACCTTTCAGGGAGGCCCACCACTGGTCATAGCTGGCCAGCATTTCTTTCACCACCTCAGGCTTCTCCTCGGCGATGTTGCGGGTCTGGGAGGGGTCGGCCTTCACATCAAAGAGCTGCCAGCCTGGAACCGCAGGCTGAGCGGCGGCTGGGGCCTTGGCCTTGGCTTTCGCTTTGCCGGGTTGAGGGCGTGCGGCTTCCGCCACGAGTTCATACTGCGGGGTGCGGATGCTGGCGTTGCGGGTTTTCGCCAGGTTGTAGTCCGTGCCTTTCTGCCAGCGGCCCACGTGGGTGAAGAGGGTGCGGGGCTCCCAGGCGCTCTGCGGATCTTCGAGCAGGGGCAGCAGGTTACGACCTTCGACTTGGGCTTCGGCAGCAGGGCTCAGCTTGGCCCCAGCCAGCGCGGCCCAGGTGCGGAAGACATCCACATGGGCGGTGAGGGCCTCACAATCGGCGGGTTTCAGATGGTTAGGCCAGCGCCAGAAGGACATGGCACGGGTGCCACCGATCCAGGGACTGCCTTTGGAGCCACGCATGTTGGCGTTGTAAACCTTCACGCCAGCGGTGCCGCCATTGTCATTCATGAAGATGACGAGGGTGTTTTCGGCGATGCCCCATTCCTGGAGCTTGGCCATCAGCTTGGCCACGTTTTCATCGATGTTGTGGATCATGCCAAAGAAGTTGGCCACATCATCATCCGGCACTTTACCATCATACAGGGCCTTGTCTTCCGGACGGGCGATGTAGGGGCTGTGCGGGGCATTGGTGGCCAGATGGCAGTAGAAGGGCTGCTTGCCTTTGACGGATTCGATCCACTCCGTGGCTTGCGTGAAGAAGATGTCGGTGCAGTAACCCTTGGTTTTAACAAACTTGTCGTTATGGAGAATGGCGGGGTCGAAATAACCATTGCCCGGGGCATCGCCACAGCTTCCAGGGTAGCTCTGGCCGATGCCGCCGCCGCCGTGGATGAATTGTTCGTCAAAGCCACGGCTCGTGGGTCGGTATTCAGGCTCATCCCCGAGGTGCCACTTGCCAAAGATGCCGGTGGTGTAGCCGGCGTCCTTCAGCACTTGGGCGATGGTGATGGCCTTCGGGTCCATGCGTTCACGCTCCAGGATAGTGTGGGTGATGCCGTTGCGAAACTCATGCCGTCCCGTCTGGATGGCGCTGCGGGTAGGGGCGCAGGTGGGGCTGACCATGAAGTCGCTGAAGCGCACGCTTTCACTCCGCAGTTGATCGAGATGGGGCGTTTTCAGGATCGGGTTACCATGCGCGGAGAGATCGCCATAGCCCTGGTCATCGGTGAGGATGAAGAGGATATTCGGCCGCGTGCCGCTGAGGTCGGCCAAAGCTGCGCTGGTCAGGCAGAGCGAAATCGAGAAGAGGAACAGTCGGCGGATCATGAGACCCGCATCAACGAACTCCGAGGGGATGAAATTTCACCGTCTGAGGGCTTCATGACCTCGCTGGAGCCGACTCAAATCCAGAAACCTTGGATTTGGCAGGTATCCACCTCTCAGGTGACAAGCGCGTCTATTCGGATTCATGTCGAGGCGGATCGCTCGGCATGCAGGTCCAAAGATGTCGGGCTTTCAATCCATAGAATTCGGATTCGATTCAATAAAGTGTTGATAAAGGGCGTTGAATTGAGGAAAACTGGTTCCCCCCCGCCATGAAAGTTTGTGCATCCCTCGCCACCCTTGCGCTTGTCCTGATCACTTCGCTGAGCCCAGCAGCGACGTTGTTGGAGGCGGACTCGCTTTGGCTCTTTGATGGCGGCACGGTGGGCACGAGTGCGACCTACACCCAGGTCATCGACTCCTCAGCGAATGCCCATGCGGTTTCGTCATCGAACTTCAATAACCTCTCCTGGGTCTCTGTTCCCGGCACAGGCCCCTACGGCGGCACGGCTCAGTCGGCTTCAGGGCATGGCCTGAAATTCAGCCCGGTGGTGACGGTGCAGAATCCTGGCTCTACCAATGCCGACACGGTCTCTGCCGCGACCTTGCAATCCATCAATGCCAGCGTCACGGGCTCCTCGACCATGATCACCCGCATGCGCTGGGATGGGGCCATCTCTGGCCTGGATGACGGCACGAACCAATGGATCGTCAGCAACGGCTTTGGGGGGTGGTCGGAACCCGATCTCGCCTCCAAGGGCTACATGTTCGGACTCTCCACCACGGGGCAGCTCTACTACTACACTGCGGCGGCGAATACCGGGATCGGGCAGACGGCCTCCGGTGCCAGCCACTCTTACATCACCTCGGCATTGAGCTTGGTCGTGGGCGAATGGTATGACATCGCCATGGTGCTGAATGATTTTGGCGATGCAGACAAAACCACCGGGCAGGTGACCTTCTATGTGGTCGGTCCGAATGGCCAGATGCAGACCTTCTCCAGCAACACCACCACCTGGATCAGCCCGAACTCGAACACGACCCTGCAACTGGGAGGCGAATCCGCAGGCACCGGCACGACCAATCAGCGCAAGTCCTTCAACGGCGCCATGGATTACCTCGCCATGTTCGATACCGCGCTGACGCAGTCCGAGATTCAGAACATCATCGCCGCGCCGGAGCCGTCCCGAGGGATGCTGATGTTGGCAGGGATCGCCTTGGCCTGCTTCCGCCGTCGGCGCGTGGGACGGTGATCAGTGTTCAGTGTTCAGTGTTCAGTGTGACACTTGGATCGAAACCGATCACTGTTTACTGAACACCGTTTACTGAAACTCTGCCCTCAATCCGCCCACACCTTGAGCAGGTGCACCTCAAAGATGAGGCTCTCATGCGGGGCGATCTCCAGCCCTGAACCACGGGCTCCATAGGCCAGCTTGGTGGGGACGAAGAATCGGAATTTATCGCCTTCCTTCATGAGCTGCAGGCCTTCCTTCCAGCCCTTGATGACGCGCTTCAGCGGAAACTCAGCGGGCTCGTCCCGGCGGTAGGAACTGTCAAACTCCACGCCTTGAAGCGAGGTGCCGCGATAATGCACCACCACCGTGTCTTTTAAGGTCGGGCGGGTGCCTCCTTCAGGGCCTTCCTCCAGCACGAGGTATTGCAGGCCGCTGGCCGTGGTGATGACGCCAGGTTTGCTGGCGTTTTCTGCGAGGAAGGCTTTACCGAGTTCGAGAGGAGAGTGACCTGACATGAAGGGAATGACTGAATTTGTCCATGCCTGCATGTGCGGGGATTGGCAACTGTCATCTCGATGCTTTAATGAGGGGAATCGCGAGAACCCCTTCACCCGTCATGCTGCTGATCCACACCTTCATCACTTGGGCATTGGTGGGCCTCATCTGGCATGTGCAGATCGTCCAGTATCCGCTGTTTCTGGAGGTCGGGCGTGAGGCTTTCGAGCGTTATCACGTCGGGCACTGCCTGCGCATCTCCTTCGTCGTAGGCCCCTTGATCCTGCTGGAGTCGGCGACTGCCGCTTGGCTGCTATGGCAGGGAGAGACACAGCCTCTTTTCTTGGCGAGCTTGGGCTTCATTGTCCTCGCCTGGGCCTCCACCTTCTTCATGCAGGTGCCCGTGCACAATCGCCTGACGCTGGAGGGCTGGTCTGAGCCGCTGATTCGTCGGCTGATCCGGACCAACTGGCTCCGCACCCTGGCCTGGACGGCCCGTGGGCTGATGCTGGCCTGGCTGCTCCTGCGATGAGGTGGGTGGAGTATGACGTGTTGTGACGATCTTGCCCGGTTAACCTTTATATCGATAAAACGGACGAACAAAAAGCCCGGTCGATGAGACCGGGCTTCAAGTGCAAACGAATCTCTCGGTTTTCGCTTAGCGGCGGATCCACTGCACGGCGTCGAGCACCACGTAGCCATCGGTGCCTGCGGTGGAGACGCTGACCTCGGCGGTGGTGTCAAATTCGAACATGCCCAGGGAGACGCTGAGGCCGTCTTCGCTGGTGCCGGGTTCTTTTTGATTCACGATGACCTTGGTTTCGCCACCTTGGTGTTTGACGACGACTGGCACATTGCTGGCGCGGTTGGTGGTGGCGGGATAGGCGAAGAAGACTTCGTAGCGGCCAGCCTGAGGCAGGGTGGCGCGGAAGGCGGCGGTGTTTTCACCTTTGCTGCTGTTGCCATCATGGCTGTAGCCGTTGCCGATGAATTTCTTGGCGGCACCGCTTTCCTGCCAGTGACCGGCTTTGAGCGCCTGCTCGTCATCGACGATGACGCCCTTCATGCCTTTCGGATCGACACCACGCACGCTGGTCGGGCCGCTGTATTCGAGGATCTGACCATCCTTCAGCAGGCGCTCGCGCAGCTTGTCGTAGGACACCTTCTGGACGGGGATGTTTTCCTCCAGGGCAAAGACGGCGGCGGTGGCGGCGGACTGACCCAGGATCATGAACACAGGCTCCATGCGGATGGAACCGTAGGCGATGTGGCTGGCGGACATGGCCACGGGAACGAGGAGGTTGGAGGCCTGACCTTCTTTCGGCACGAGGGAGCCGTAGGCGATGGCATACGGGCCATTGGTGCTCACGCCGATGTCGCCTTCGTTTTGCACATAACCCTCAGGGGTGATGTAGCGCTGCACGTTGTGGCTATCGATGGTGTAGCTGCCCATGCCGACAGAGTCGGGGGTGGGTTTGATCTTACGCAGTTCGTTCTCCGTCATCACGAAGTGGCCGATCATGCGGCGGGCCTCGCGGATGTAGAGCTGGTGAGACCAGTTGCCATTGTCGGTGAATTCATCCTTGGGCAGGCCCCAGGTGTTCATCTCCTTGCGCACGTCTTCCGGCACGCGCGGGTCATTGGCCAGGAACCAAAGCAGGCCCTGCTGATAGGTGCGGTGCTCTTCGATGATCTCTTTGCGCTTTTCATAACTGGCTTCGGGATACTCGTAGTTGTAGCCGATGTTATCAAAGCTGAAGGGGCCGTGGTTGTTCGTGTCGGTCTTGTGGTTAGGCACGGGATCGAATTTGTGGAAGACTTCCCGCCAACCGGCATCGAGGACGCGCAGGATCAGTTCATACTGGCTGGCATCATACTTCTCGGGTTTGGGGAAGGGGATGAGGTTGCCGGCATCGTTGGTGTAGCAGGCGCGGAAGCAGTAGGCCTGCACGCGCTTGTCGCCCTCGCCCTTCACGCCGGGATCTTCCGTGCTGATGCGGGCCAGCACGCCGCTTTTGGGGTCGCCAGGGACCTTGTACGGGCTGATGGGCTTATCCACCGCACCGAAGTGGTGGCGATGGTGCAGCACGCCCACCTGGATGCCATTGTGCTCCTCACCATACACGCTGTTGGCCTCGCGACCGACGTGGTAGTCCAGCCCGGCTGCGGCCATGAGGTCGCCCTCATAGGTGGTGTCTAGGAACATCTTTCCGGCATAGGTGTTGCCGTCCAGGGTGGTGATGGCGACGATCTTATCGCCCTCTTTCTTCACGCCCTTGGCGCGGTCCAGCCAAGCGTCACGGACAACCTCGATGCCTTCTTCCTTCACCCAGGCTTCGAAGACTTTCTCCGCAGCACTTGGTTCAAAGATCCACATGGTGCGGTTTTCACCATCCATGGCCGGGGTGCCCTGGCCCTTGTTGCCATACTCGCTCTTCTTCTGCTGCACCCAGGATTCATCCTTCTGGTAGTGCATGTAGATGCGGTGGTAAAACTCACGGGAGAGACCGCCGATCACGGCTTTGTTACCGGTATCGGTAAAGCCCAGACCGCCACTGCTGAGGCCGCCGATGTGCTTATCCGGGCTGACCACGATGACGGACTTGCCCATCTTTTTCACCTGCACAGCAGCGGTGATGGCGGCGCAGGTGCCGCCGTAGATGACGACATCACGCTCCGTGGTGGCCGCTTGCGCGGCGAGACTGAACGACAGTAGGGCCAAAAGGCTGGTTGGGACTCTCATGAGGGGTGTTACTCGGCCAGAATGCAGGCCGCTTGTCAACCCTACGGGGATGAGGGCGGGTCACCTTTCCTTCGCTTTCGAACTAGCCCTGCGACGGTCTTCACCAGATTCCAGGTGATGATGAGGAATAGGAGCGTCGTCACACCGGGTAAAATCCGCACCGTCCAGGCAGTTGACGCCGGGACCGAGGGAGCAGGTGCTGCGGCGGGCTGGAAGAGTGATTCCACGGCGAAACCCGTATCATAGAGATAATCCGGCTCTCCAGGGGTAAAGGGCACCTGGGTCAGCAGCTCGCCCTGCTCATAGGTGGCCTGGATAGAGGCGGCCTCCCCCAGTTGCGGAAAGCCCGCGAACTCCATCCACAAATTGGCCACGACCTCCGAGGTGGTGAGCTGAAAGGTCACATCCACCGCCCGATCCATCTCCCGTAGATCCACGCTCGGTGCCGGTGGCCACAGCGGTTCAAATCGCACGATCTCACCCAGAGTCACCGGCTGGTCATTGATCTTCAAAAGCACATGCTTCTGCAGAAAGGCCATCATCGGCCCCTGGCTAGCCTCGAGCTCCTGCGGGCTGAGTTGGTGGTCGCCGTCGGGGTCCAGATTCGCCATGCGGCCTAACGTGAGTAGGGTGAGCGTGAAGCGAAGGTCCACACGCTGGGGCTGGATCTGGATACGCAGCGGCGTGATATCCGCTGGGTGGGCTGCGAGGCATGGTGCCAGGAACAAGCTGACCAAGCCTGCCAGCATCACGAGCCCTCTCTGGTGCTGGCGCTTACACGGACACATGACGGGCTTTCCTGATGCGACGGAGGGCGACCAACAAAAGGAGTGCACCGGGAATGATGAAGAGCACTTCATCCAGCCAAGTCTCGTCATCCAGCCCCCCACACATACAAGTGTGCATGGAGATCCAGGGGGTAAATAAAGCAAACAAAACCGTGGCGAGGACAATGCAGGTCCATCGGAATAGGCGACTGTGCAGTGCCTCTGGAATTCGTGAGCTTAAAAGCCCAAAACCGATGCCTGCTAAGCCGATGCCCCCGAGCGTGGACCAAACGGACTCAGGATGCAGATAAAGGATAAAGCTGCTGAGCTCTGACTTGAGCATGATGGTCAATGCCCTGGCCTGCTCCTCTGGAAAACCGTCGTGGTTGAGTAGGCAGATTTTCACCCGCTCCATTTTATAAACCACCAGATAACCGATAAGCAGGAGCCATGAAAAAGCGAGACCTTCGATGATCGCGAGCCAACGTCGGCGCCCGTTGAGGGTGGGAACGAGAGTCGGAGGGATGTGATCGGGGGAGTTCACACGCGGCAGTCTGCCAAAAGCCTTCCTCGTCGCCAATCTTAATCTCCTGCTGTGACTGAAAGGCTTCTGCCAGACTCTTCGTTGACGCTACAGACTTCACCCTCATGAGACTGCCTCTTTCACTCTCCGTCTCCCTCCTCACCCTCTCCACTGCGCTCGCGGATTGGCCCCAGTGGCGCGGGCCTGCTCGGGATGGGCTGTCCACCGACACCACGCCCATTCGCGAAAGCTTCCCAGAGGAGGGGCTGAAAAAAGTGTGGGAGAGTGAGTTCATCCCCAGCGATCACTATGGCGGTCACGGCAGCCCCGTCGTCGCTGGCGAACAGGTCTTCATCTCTGTCGTCTGGCATGACAAGGTCGTCTCGGATCAGCGCGAGATCGATACCGAGGTGATGCAGCAGCTCAACTATCGCGGTGCCTCTCCCGAGCTCATGAAAAAGCTGGAGGAATCCCGCCTCAACATGCCCGCCATGCGTGGCAGTAAGCTGGACGAGTGGATGGCGGCCTGGCGTAAAGAAAACCTCACCCCGAAGGAAGACATCAGCCTCGGCAAGTGGGTGGAGTCTCGCTTCAAAGCCGGGAAAACCGCCCTGCCTCTGGAGGAACTGAGCAAGGTGGCCAAGCGTGAGGGCAAGCCCTTTGCCAATGTCGAAGCCTTTAAGCAATGGATGGAAGACGAGCAGTTCTCCCAGCCTGTGAAGGACAAGCTGATGGCCGCCGTGCCCAACACCATTAAGGTCGCCAAGGACGTGGTCGTGTGTCTGGACCTGAATACGGGTAAGGAGCTGTGGAAATTTGAAGCGCAGGGCAAGCCCACCGGTCGCAGCTCTAGCAGCACCGCCGCCGTGGTGGATGAGAAAGTCTATGCCGCAGGCAGCACCCATCTGTATTGCCTGAACCAAAAGGATGGCAAGATGCTGTGGCAGGCCGAGCTGCCTGTGGGTGGCCCTGCCGCCTCCCCCCTGGTGGTGGATGATACGGTGTATATGGCGGCCGGGCGTGCCCAGGCCTTCTCGACCAAGGATGGCAGCCTTCTCTGGGAGCAAAAAGAGGCGAAGGGAAATACCGGCAGCCCCATGCTCTGGAATCCCGCCTCGGGTGAACCCGTGCTGCTGATCGTGGGGAGCAATGCGGTCTATGGCCTCTCTCCTGCCGATGGCAAGGTGCTGTGGAGCGTGCCCGGTGGCGGTCAGTCCACCCCCGTCACGCAGGGCGATTGGCTGGTCATCTACAGCGGGGCTAAGGACGTGGGCCTGCGGGCCTATCAGTATGTGAAGGGAGCCGAGCCCAAGGCCGCGTGGTCCCACTACTGGGTGACCATGCGCTACAGCGGCAGCCCCATCATCCATGAAGACCACGTCTATCTCACCTGTGGCAACAAACATCAGTGTGTGGAGCTGGCCACGGGCAAGGTGAACTGGCTGGAGAACGAGGTGAACAGCACCATCACCTCCCCCATCATCGCCGATGGCAAACTCATCGTGTATGAGAACAACGGCAGCCACCTGCGCATGGTCAAAGCCTCCGCCGATGGTTACCATCAGCTCGGTCGCGCCAAGGTGGAAGGCATGGGCTGCTCCTCCCCGGCCTTGAGCAACGGTAAACTCATTGTTAGGCAGCGCGAGAAGCTGGCCTGCTTTGATTTAAGGCCTCAGCCGTAGAAAAGTGATGCGGGCACTTTTGCCCGCCATTCGAAGTCTAAGCGACCCTCATGGCTCGCACCCTCGTGTGATCGTTCGTTCTGCCCTTGCGGCCAGGAGTGGCCACATCACTTTCTGTCGCTTCCTCGCTCCCTCCGACTTTTTCATGATGCCCCGCCGCCTTTTCACCACCCTCTTGGGACTGTGTTTTATCCTTTCCAGTCTCACACGTGCCGCTCTGCATGCGGAGACGGCCTCGCCCCAGACTCAGGATCCTCTGGTCACCCTCATCCTGGAACGTCTGTCGTGGATGGATGAAGTGGCTGAAGTGAAGCGGGCCAAATCCGCCCCCGTGGCCGATCCCGCACGCGAGGAAGCCTTGCTGAAGGCCATGGAGCAAAAGGCGACGGAGGCCAAGCTATCCCCGACACACGTGCGTGCCTTTTTCCAAGGTCAGATCGAGGCCGCCCGGGCCTTTCAGGAGGAGTGGCTGGCACGACCTCAGCCTGCGGAGTGGAAGACACGCCCCGTGCCGGATCTCACCCGCGACGTGCGACCGCAACTGGATGCCATCGGCACCCGCATCCTCGAGCAACTGAGCCTGCCCCGGATCGCAGCCCAACGTGCGGCCATCCTCACCCAGGCTGAACAAACGATGCAACAAAAGGGCTATTCCAAAGCCGTGATCCAGCCTGCGCTGCGAGGTCTTGCTGCGGGGTTGGAAGCGATGCGATAGCCAGATTGAAGTGAGTGTCGCATCACTGGACCTATTTTAAGCGTAGGAGGTAGGATCAATTTCTCCAGCATCCAGAAGAATGGAACGGAGTTCGAGTCGTTCCTCACCATTCATCTCGAGCAACCAAAGGGTCGTTTTACCGATATCTGTCAAACCCACAATGCGGACACCTTCTAACCGAAAGTGATCTGGCCACTTATCCTGCCTGGGGTGGAAGAGCCGAGTCAGCGCATTCGTGTCAGGGTCAAGGCTCGTCAGATTGGGACCTTTGTGCCAATTGCAGAGGTGAAAGGCTAGAGCTAGGTTTTCCAGGTGATCATCGCCGCGATGCTGCCGAGCAATGATGTGCTCGATATGGAAGGGCCGACTGGGTTCGTGGTCCTGGTGAAGATGACAGTATTCGCAGCGGAATTGCGCTCGCTCACGAACTAGCTGGCGCGTCACCGCATCCCTTATGCAGCTGCTGTTTTCTTGAGATAAAGACGCGCTTTGGCTTGGAGGATCGAGATCAGCGTCCCTGCTCTTACCCAGGATTCATACTCACGAGCTTCCTCTGCATTGAGAGTGCCTTCGTTACTCTTTGAGGCCAGTTCCTCCATACGAGCTTGAGTTTCTTCGTCCGAGCGCAAATCAGCCAAAATCCGAGCCCCATCTTCCGTAAAGCACTGACGATCAGGATCGAACAAGCGATCGAGTGCGGTAAAGGCTGTCATGCGAACGGAAGATAGACTTCTTCGAGCCTATTTCAAGTGCGACACTTGGCGTGTCATGTTGATGCCCACCGTGATTTCACCTCTCTACCCCACAAAAAACCGGTCAGGAATCGCTCCCTGACCGGTTGGCATTCGTGGTGTTAAGCCGCGGATGGATTCACATTAAAACGTGTGGATGAACAGGCCGGAGCGCAGTTTGGGCTCAAACCAGGTGCTCTTGGGCGGCATGATCTGTGTGGCGTCCGAGATCGCCATGAGTTGGTCCACAGTCACCGGATACATGCTGAAGGCCACGGCGTGGTCGCCGCCATCCACCAGCTTCTCCAGCTCCGCCGTGCCGCGGATGCCGCCGATGAAATCGATGCGCTTGCTGGTGCGGGGATCATCGATGCCTAACAAAGGTTTCAGCAAACGATCCTGCAGGATGCTCACGTCCAGTTGATCGATCGGGCTGGCGTCTTCCTCGGCCTTCCACTCCAGGCCATACCACTTGCCACCCAGATACATGCTGGCTTTACCAGGGGCGGTCGGGGTTTTCTCCTCCGTGGGGGTGACTTTGAAGATCTTACCCACCTCAGCCAGGAAGCTGGCTTCATCGCGACCGTTCAGATCCTTCACGGCGCGGTTGTAGGGCAGGATGTTCAGCTCATTGCCAGGGAAGAGCACGCAGAGGAACCAGTTGTATTCCTCGGTGCCATTGTGCTCCGGATTGGAGGCCTTGCGCTGCTTGCTCACGCGGAAGGCGCTGGCGGCACGGTGGTGACCATCCGCCACGTAGGCCGCAGGGACCTGGTGGGAGAAAAGCTGCTCGATGTCCGCACTCGGCCCGGCAGGCAGACGCCAGACCTGGTGCCGCACGCCATCCGGTGCGGTGAAGTCATGCACAGGCTCATTGTTCAGGCGGAAGTCATTGACGATGAGATCAATGGCAGGCACTCCGCGATAGGTCAGGAAAATGGGGCCGGTATTGGCACTCAGCGTATCCACGAGGCGGGTGCGGTCGTCTTCCTTATCCTGGCGGGTCTTCTCGTGCTTCTTGATCACGTCGTTCTCGTAATCCTCCGTGTGGCACACGCCCACGAGGCCGGTCTGGCTGTGCTCGCCGATGGTCTGGCGGTAGAGGTAGAGGCTCGGTGCCACCTCACGCACCAGGGCACCCTTGGCCTGGAGACCTTCGAAGTTTTCCCGTGCTTTCACATACACCTCGGGGGAGTAGGGATCCACCTCCAGCGGCAGGTCGATCTCCGCACGGTCCACGTGCAGGAGGTTCAGCGGCTTGTCATGGGCGAGGGCGTAGGATTCCTCACGATTGACGACATCATAAGGCACGGCTGCGACATCGGCAGCGTGTTCAGGGGCAGGGACGAGACCTTGGAAAGAACGAAAGCGCATGGGGAGCGCACCCTTGCAAGCCAGCGGGACGCGTCAAGCGACGGGGTGGACGTTTTGGCAAAGCGGGAAAATAGGGGCTTGAAAATGAATGTGACCTAAAACGCCAGAGAAAACAGTCCCGCATCCGATTGGAAGTGCGCGAGGATGTTTTCTCTAGCGGCAGAACATTGTGCTTGAAGTCACACGAGGGGTCGAGATGCTTAGGCATGCAAACCATGCAACTTGGCAGGGGAGGAAGACTGTAGATGGCCTGGACAGCCTTGGCTTGCCCACAGTGCTCGGCTCCACTGCCGCGAGTGGCTTTATGGCGCTCGGTCAAATGTGCATCGTGCGGTGCTCTCATCACGAAAACGGAGAGTATCGTCTCACGCGAGACGTTTCGCCAGGCACTGATTCGGGCTCGCGAAGGCATGGTTTCGGGCTCTGAGTTGGTTTGCCGAGGGCAGAGTTATCGCCTGAGTCAGAAGTTGGGGGCCGGGGAGATTTCCGAGGTTTATCTCGGTCAGCGGCTGGGGCCGATGCCACTGCTGGTCACCATCAAGTTATCGTCCTCTCCAGAAGCTGCGGTGCACTATGCCCGGGAGGCGACGGTGCTGCGGGCGCTGCATGAGCAGGCGACGGAGCAAGCTGGGGTGTATGCGGCACGGCGTCTGCCGGTGGTGGTGGCGCAGGGCAATGTGGAAGGGCAGGGGGCTCGGCAGGCCTTGATTTTGCGGCATCCGAATGGTTTCTGGGGAAGCTTGGCTGAGCTGAACGCGCGGTTTCCTCAAGGGCTGGATCCTCGGCATGGCGTGTGGATCTGGAGACGTCTCTTGGATCTTCTGCATTTCATTCATGCGCAGGGCTGGTCTCATGGCGATGTGCGGCCTGAGCATGCACTGGTCTCGCCTCAAGATCATGGAGCGAGACTGATTGGATGGGCTTCAGCCACGCGGACCAGGGATGCGGCCTTCCAGGCTCATGATCTGCGACGCAGTGCCCGGGTGATTGCCGTGCTGATGAGTGGGGCTGGCGATCCTGAGGCAGGGGTGAGACGCTTGGTGCCTGCACCCCTTGCAGATCTCTTGCTCCAGGCCAGTGAAGACTTGGCTTTTTGCCAAATCCAAGGGGCAATGGGCCTAGATCATGAGCTGCGTCGCGTAGCGCGGGAGGTATTTGGCCCCCCGACATTCATACCTCTCGAACTTTGACGATTAACTCTCAACAAGAACCTAACTAACGATTATGGGATTTGGAAACTACTCTTTTGCTGCCCACGCGGCTTTAGCCGCAGGTCGCTCGAACCAGTCCAGGACGGAGGTTTTTAAACAAACCCAGTGCCACGTGCTGATGAATCCGAAAGGGCTGAAAGTGCGTGAATGCCGCGACAGTGCCGACCACCCAGATGCCTTGGGGATCGTATTTGCCCTGGATGTAACGGGCTCCATGGGGGACATTCCCCATCTGCTGGCCAAGGAAGAACTGCCGAAGCTGATGAAACTGATCACCGATACGGGAGTGGCAGATCCGCAAATCATGTTCATGGCGGTGGGGGATGCCACCTCAGATCAGGCCTCCTTGCAAGTGGGGCAGTTTGAAAGCACTGCGGAGCTGATGGATCAGTGGCTGACCTGGAGCTACCTGGAAGGCGGAGGCGGCGGCAGCGGGCATGAGAGCTATGAATTGGCCTTTTATGTGGCCGCCCAGCACACCGATATGGATAATTGGGTGAAGCGGAAAAAGAAGGGCTACTTCTTTGTGACCGGGGATGAATGGCCTTACCCGGCAGTGTCACGCCACCAGATTGAGGCGTTGATCGGGGATAAGCTGGATGAAGATATCCCCATTGAAGAAGTCATCGCGGCGGCGGCGGAGAGTTACCATCTCTTTTTCCTCATTCCCGATGAACGGCGTGCCCAAAAGGTGAGCGCGCGCTGGCGCGAGCTTTTGGGTGACCATGTGATCTGCATGGAGTCGGCTAAAGATACCTGCACGGTGGCGGCAGCCGTTGTGGCCTTGACTGAAAAGCGTGTCCTTGATCTGAATGAACTGGCTAAGGCCCTTTCTGCTCATGGTCTTGATCCATCGCATGTCGGTTCCACCATCCGTGCCGTCCAGAATTACGCCGCCCTGCTGAAACTCCCGCCGGTAAGCCCGGGCCTAGTTAATTCAGTGAGCCAAAGTTCATGGTGGAAGCGATTGTTTGGCTGATCTGGTTTCTGTGGGTTTGACTCCAAAATCCTTCGTGAGTGTGACTCGTTATGCATCGGTGCTCGGGCTCGGTTTTGGAGACTGTGGCAAGGGGCTGTTCGTCGATGCGCTGACGCGTCGCTGGCAGGCCCATACCGTGGTGCGTTTCAGTGGGGGCGCTCAGGCAGGGCACAATGTCATCGCGCCCGGGGCCGGGCATGGGGCGGTTGCTCGGCATCATACTTTTTCACAGTTTGGCTCGGGTTCATTCGTGCCCGGGACGAGGACGATGTTGTTAGCGCCCATGATCGTGCATCCCACGGCGCTTTTGGTGGAGGCTGAAGCTTTGCAGGCCGTCGGAGTGGGAGATGCCCTCCCACGCCTAACCATCGATGCTCAATGTCTAGTGACGACGCCTTTTCACCAAGCTGCGGGTCGGCTGCGAGAAGGATTGCGGGGAGGGGCGGCCCATGGCAGCTGTGGCGTAGGGGTTGGAGAAACGATGCGTGTTTCCTTAGATCACCCGGAGCTGGCGTTGCGGTATGAAGAGTTGGCCGAGGCGGGAGGAGGGCGGCGAAGAGTGGTCTTGACCAAGCTGGAGGCTCTCCGGGAAAAGCTGTTGATGGAGTTCCAGCCTCGCCTTCCTATGAAGGGTCCTGAAGAACTGCAAAAGGAACTGTCCTACCTCCAAGATGCGGGGCTGGCTCAGCGTTGGCTGAATGCCGCGTTGGCTTTAACGAGGCAGTGCCCGCCTTGTGGAGAGGAGACTCTCGCGGCACGGCTTCAAGAGCCGGGTTGTGTGGTGTTTGAAGGTGCCCAAGGGCTGCTCCTGGATGAGTGGCGGGGATTTCATCCGCATACGACGTGGAGTTCGATCACCACGAAGGCTTTGGAGAAAAGTTTGGCCCGTTTGAGCTTGTGCGTGCCCATAGAGCACTATGGGGTGCTACGCACCTATTTGACTCGGCATGGAGCTGGGCCTTTCCCCACGCATGACGGGGCGTTGGATGTCGTTTTGCCCGAGCCCCACAATGCCAGTGCTGGCTGGCAAGGGGACTTTCGGCGGGGCCACCCTGATGCCGTCCTGCTGCGTTATGCTCTTGAGACGGTGGGGGATTTGTCAGGGCTCTTCGTCAGCCACATGGATGCGTTGGGGGCCCAGGTGCCCCTGCGCTGGTGTCAGGCCTACCGGTGTGGTGGGGATCTTATCCAGCGATTGCCGGTCGGTCCGATGGGTGATCTTGATCATCAGCGCTGGCTCACACATCGGCTGAAAGAGGCGATGCCTGTGTATGCTGACGACGAGGTGAACTCTGAGGCGAAATTCCGGGAGCGGCTATCGACCGTGACAGATCTTCCCATCGTCTTGAAGTCCTACGGGAACACCCATGCCCATGTGCGATCGTGAATGTACGTGGAGCCGGAGCGCTTGGCGGATCAATGAAACTCACTGACAAAACCTCGCTGGGGTGGCGTTTGGTCTGCATGCGTTCACGCCATTGTCTTTTTGCTTGGGTTTCTTTCTCGTTGCTCACCCTCGGTGCCTCGGTCCTGCAGGCGGCGGAGCCGGTGGTGCACAAGGATCTGTTTTACACCGAGGCGAAGGATAAGCTGCAGGCGCTGGATGTGTATGCACCTGCGGAGGGGAAAAACCATCCCGTGGTGATCTGGATCCATGGCGGCGGCTGGAAGAAGGGGGATAAAGCCGGGATGCAGAAGAAGCCGCAGGCCTTTGTGGATAAGGGCTATGTGCTCGTCTCGCTGAACTACCGCTTCCTGCCCGAGGTGACGCTGAAGGACATGATGGAGGACCTGGCGAAGGGGATCGGCTGGGTGCATGAGCATGCGGCGGAGTATGGTGGAAACCCGGACTCCCTGGTGGTGATGGGGCACTCGGCAGGGGCGCACCTAGCCGCGCTCATCTGCACAGATGATCGGTATCTGAAAGCGGCGGGAGTCTCCTTCACCTCCCTGAAGGGCTGTGTGCCGCTGGATGTCTCCGCCTATGATGTGCCGAAGCGCATGAAGGATGGCGGGAGCGAGGGGATCACGAAAAACTTCATCGCCATCTTCGGCGCGGAGGAGGCCTCTCAGCGGGAGTTTTCACCCGTCTATCACATCGCCAAGGATAAGCACATCCCCGCCTTTCTGATCCTGCATGTGGCCTCTCGTGATGATACGAAGGCGCAGGCGCATTGGCTGGAAGGCAAGCTGAAGGAAGCGGGCATCAGCGCCCAGGTGCACGCGGCCGAGGGGAAAACCCACGGCACCATCAGCACCGACCTCGGCGGTGAAACCGACGTGCCCACGCAGGTGCTCTGGAAGTTTCTGAGTGAGGTGGTGGGGAGTTGAGGGTTGAGGGGTTCTTGGTTCCTTGTGCTTTGTTCTTGGTTAAGATGGGGGCAGGGAGTCTTTTTGACAGGATTAACAAGATTTGCAGGATTCCCAGGAAGGGGAGTTACGGCAGCGATTCGTGCGCTTTCAGCCTTCAAAAAATCATGTGAATCTTGTCATCCTGTAAATCCTGTCTGAACCGCCCCGAATGACCAAGAACAAGGAACAAGGAACAAGGAACCCCATCTCCTAAATCCCTGACGAGCGGAAGCGGGAGCGATACTCGGTGGGGGTGATGTGGAGCTGGCGCATGAAGCTGCGGCCCATGACATCGGCACTGCTGAAGCCGCAGGCTTGGGCGATCTCCTCCATGCCTTGAGTGCTGCGCTCCAGCTTGCGGCGCACGGCTTCGATGCGCATCTCTTCGACGTATTGGGAGGGCGGCATGCCGATCTCGCGAGTGAAGACGCGTTGGAAATTTCGCTCGCTCATGGCGGCCTTGGTGGCGAGTGCGGGCACGGACAAATCTTTGGTTAGGTTTTCCTGCATCCAGACTTGCAGATCCCGCAGGGGCCGGTCCTCCGTGGTTTGCTCGCGCAGGGACACGCTGAACTGCGCTTGATTCCCCGGACGGCAGAGGAAGACGACCAGCATGCGGGCCACCTCCAGGGCGATCTTGCGCCCGTGATCTTCCTCCACCAGGGCGAGGCTGAGATCGATGCCTGAGGTAGCTCCGGCGGAGCTGTAAAAGCAGCCGTCTTTCACCCAGATGGGATTGGGATCGACGATCACTTTCGGGAAGCTGCTGGCCAGTTCCCGTGCATAGGCCCAGTGCGTGGTGGCGCGGCGTCCATCCAGCAGGCCCGCTTGCGCCAGCAGCCAGGCTCCGGTGCAGACGGAGCCCATGCGGCGTGCGGTGGTGGCTTGCTTACGCAGCCAGGTCAGCAGCTTGGCCGGAGGCTCACTCAGTTCACTGCCCATGCCACCGGGCACGATGACGGTATCGATGCGGCCCCGTAGGGTCGAGTAGTGGGGACCATTGCGCAGCCCCAGGCCATACATGCCCTCGATCTGCTCCGCCGCCTCGGTGGCTGCGTAGGTGATCTGGTAGCGCCGCTCCGCCGGGAGCAGGGTATTGGCGGTGGAAAAGACATCCGTCACGCCCGCCACATCCAGCTCTCGGACCCGTGGATACATGAGGATGACGATGCGGCGATTGGAGGCGGAAGGTATCATGGTGGCAGGTTTACTGCTGCATGATCCACGCCGAACCAACAATCAAATCCTGGGGCAGGAAGGCGAAAAGGCAGAAAAATGAAAATGGCGCGAATCGTCGGATGCTTGTCGTTCACGCCAGAGGCTTTAGCGATAAGATATCTCCAAGCAGCGAGCCACACGGCCCACTGAAATCTCCGAAAAACAAACACACTCAACGAAAGCCAAACATCATGAACACGAACACCATCACCACCCAAGACGGTACTCAGATCTACTTCAAAGACTGGGGTTCTAAATCCGGTCAACCCGTCGTCTTCAGCCACGGCTGGCCGCTCAGCTCGGATAGCTGGGAAGCCCAGATGCTCTTCCTGGCCAATCACGGCTACCGCGTCATCGGTCATGATCGCCGGGGCCATGGCCGCTCCAGCCAGTCCTGGGAGCATAATGACATGGATGGTTACGCCGATGACCTGGCGGAACTCATGGAGCAGCTCGACCTGAAAAACGTGGTGCTGATCGGTTTCTCCACCGGTGGGGGTGAGATCACCCGCTACATCGGTCGCCATGGCTCCAGCCGCGTGGCTAAGGCCGTGCTGGTTTCCGCTGTGCCACCTCTGATGGTGAAGACGGAGGCGAACCCCGGGGGCCTGCCCATCGAGGTCTTCGACGGTCTGCGTGCGGCTTCCTTGGCGGATCGCTCCCAGCTCTACAGTGACATCGCCAGCGGTCCCTTCTTTGGCTACAATCGCCCGGGAGCGAAGCCTTCCCAAGGGATCATCGATGCCTTCTGGATGCAGGGCATGATGGGCGGTCACAAGAACACCTTCGACTCCATCAAGGCCTTCTCAGAAACCGACTTCACGGAGGACCTGAAGAAGTTTGATGTGCCCACCCTCATCATCCATGGCGATGACGACCAGATCGTGCCATTCCCCGCTGCGGGCCTGGCTTCCTCCAAGCTGGTGAAGGATTCCCAGCTCATCGTTTACCCCGGTGCTCCACACGGCATCACGGATACTCACAAAGACCAGCTCAATGCCGACCTTCTGGCCTTCATCCAAGCTTAATCCCTCCTTGCCTCACGCATGATTTTTCAACCTCAACGATTCTCCATTCCTCATGAAAACTTCATCGAAAACCATCCTCCTGATCCACGGTTTGTGGGTGACCCCACGCTCTTGGGAAAAGTTTCAGAGCCACTATGAATCCCTCGGCTATCGCGTCCTGGCTCCCGCCTGGCCCGGCATCCAGGGGGAGGTGGAGGAGATGCGCAAGGATCCCTCCTCCTTTAACAACATCGGCATCGAGCAGGTGCTGGCGCATTACACGAAGATCATCGAGGCCCTGCCGGAGAAACCCATCCTCATCGGCCACTCCTTCGGGGGCTTGATCACCCAGTTGCTGATGGATCGCGGTCTGGGGGCTGCTGGGGTCGCCATCGATTCCGTGCCGCCCAAGGGCATCGTCCTGCTGCCCCCTTCCACCATTGAGGCTCTGACGCCCGCTTTGCTGAATCCTTTCAAGGTCGGCGGCACCTATCTCTTCCCCTTTAAGCGCTGGTGGCGGGTCTTTGCCAATACCTTGAGTGAAAGTGAAGCCCGCGCTGCCTATGAGCGCTACGCCATCGCCGCCCCTGAGCGGGCCATCTTCCAGGCCGCTTTATCGAACGTGACTCCAGGCTCGAAAGCCGAGATCAACTTCCGCAATGGTTCCCGGGGTCCCTTGCTCTTTATCGGCGGTGAAAAGGATGTGATCATGCCCGCCTCGTTGAATCGCAAGAACCACCGCAAATACCGCCGCGCCAAGGCCGTGACTGAATACAAGGAATTCCCCGGCCGCAGTCACTTCATCATCGGTGAAAAAGGCTGGCAGGAAGTGGCCGATTACGCCCTCGATTGGGCGCAGGAGAAGGTTCCAGCTTAATGGATCACGATAGCTTCTGAATGAAGGATCAAAGCCCGGCGTTGAGCCGGGCTTTGGATTTGATAGGCAGAGCTTTGAATGAGAGAGGGAAGGGGGCCTTGATCTATGGTTGAGCGATTTTTTTACATCAAAGTAAACGGCATCAGAGTATAACAAGAAGGATGTTTGAATGGCGTGATGGCTTGCTTCCGTATGTGAATGAAGCAACTCGCGAAAAAATGCAAAAAAGAGCAAAAATCTAGTTGCACGGTTCTGGTTCCCGCGCACTATAACGGCCCGCTCAAACAGAGCATGACCCCTTCGTCTAGCGGTTAGGACACATCCCTTTCACGGATGCGACACGAGTTCGATTCTCGTAGGGGTCGCCAACTTCTCAAAATAACCATGAGAAGTTCGACTTGAGAAGCTGACTTTTCTCGGTCATGCCACTTACTCAGAAGGGCAAAATCCATGAGTGCTGACTTCGAGGCTGAACAGGATGCGTTTCATCAAATGGTGGATCATCTCGCGTGTGCAGCGCAATGGGAGAGGCTGCTGAAAATAACGAAAGAGCGATTGGGTGGGCGACCGGATGATGACACCGCGCATCGAGGAGCTGCGCTTGCGTTGCTACGAATGCGTCGGCCTGATGAAGCTAGCCTTCATGTGGATTATGTTCTGCGCGGCGATGCTGGGCATTCTTTTCACCATGAATTGGCAGCACAGGTCGCCATGCAGCAGCGACGCTTCCGTGCGGCCGAGGATCATCTGGTCCAGGCTCTAGCGATTGACCCGGAGAAGGTGAATTTGCATCGTCTCATGACCCACGTGAAAAGTGTGTTGGGTCAATTAGCTTCAGCTCACCAGCATGCTCAGCGCGTGTTCGAATTGGAAGGAGGGAGCATTGGCGCTTGGTTGAGTCAGGAGGCGGCCTTGGAGGGCGCGGGGTTCAACGGGCAATCATTGGAGGAAAGAATTCGCGCTTTGGAGGAAGCTTTGAAAGAAGGCCCTGAAAACGCTTACCTGCTGTGGCGAGTGGGACGCCTTTTGCTACAGCTTGAACAGCCTGCAGCCGCTCTTGTGTGGCTGTCGAGGGCGCTGGCGGGCGATCCTCTCAGCCCTCGCCTAAAGGCTGACTGGAGAAGAGCCAGTGAGAATCGATTCCTCGTCTATCAAGCGCTGCTCTTTCCTTGGAGAGCTTGGCAGAAAGTCGCTGCGTTTTGGGGCGTCGCTCGTCTGCGGCCAGATCTCTGGGCGTCAATGTTTTGGGTGGTATTGGGTTGGCTGCTGCTGTTGCCATGCTGGCTGCTTTCCTGGGTGTGTTTGGCGCCGTGGGCTGTGGTGGCGAGATATTTCCTGATGCCGCATCCGGCTTTTGACATTCCAGGTTTTTCGCGACGATGGCTGGCCAAGTTTTCCTTGAAGAGAAGGGCTGTCCTGATGGTCGGGATGACCCTCGCGGTGTTGCTTGGCCTGGGCTTAGTCTTGCCCTGGCGATATTTGCTGGCCTGGCTTGGGCTCGGGTTGGTGGAGGGGTTTCTCGTGCTATATTGTCTGGATGCCGCCATGCAACAGAGGCGGAGCGAGAGTCCTACCCTACCTGTGAACTGGCTTCGTTCGGAGTGATTCTTCAGCCCAGCCCGACCAAGCGAGGGCAAACTCTACATTACGGCTCCTCACCCAGATAAGCGGCGAGATGTTTTCGCAGTTCCGCTCGGGCTCGGAAGAGCAGGCTCTTCACGGCGGGGAGAGACATCTGGAGGATCTCGCAGATTTGCTCATACGGCATCTCTTCGTGACGGCGGAGGACGACGGCGAGGCGTTGTTTTTCGGGGAGTGCGGCGATGGCGTGGTCCAGAGCTTTTTCCAGCTCTTCCTGTTGGCTGATTTCATCCGCTGCAGGCGCGGTGTGATCTTTAAACTGAGCCGTGGGTTGGTCGTCGTTTTCTTGTTCGAGAGGAATCTCGCGGCGCCGGGAGCGGCGGCGGCTTTCATTGAAGACGAGATTGCGCAGAATGGTGAAAAGCCAGGTGGTAAACTTGGCGGTGGGCTCGTAGCGATGCGCGCTTTTCCAGACCCGGAGGAAAACCTGCTGGGCGATGTCGTGGGCATCATCCAGGCTGCCGAGCATGCGGCAGGCCGTGCCGATGACCATGCTTTGATGCATTTCCACCAGTTGCTCAAAGGCGTGCACGTCCCCTTCACGGACACGCAGCATCAGCCGGACGTTTTCTTCATCGTCAGAAAAGGCGTCGTCGGCAGAGCCCTGGCCACGTGAGGCGGGCAGGGGAGAGGAGGCTGGCCATTCCGGTTCCGGCATGACAAGGGTGGGAAAAAGGCTCACGACGCTAACGGCGGTCATGACCGCGATCAACCCCACGGAGCGGGATTGGTTGCAGATTTGTTCTCAGGACTGTGATTGCATCGCAGGACAGTCTGCGCTTAAACATGCCCCTGTGACCTTCCGCCACCCTAAACACGATATTTTCATCCCCGATCACACCGACCCCTGGACCTCCCTCCGCCGTGTGACCCACCTGGGGATTGTTTCCCACCAGGATGATTTGGAAATCGCCGCCTATCACGGCATCACCGAGTGCTTTCACAGCGGGGACAAGTGGTTTGGTGGTGTGGTGGTGACGGATGGCGCGGGCAGTCCACGTAAGGGACCCTATGCCGACTATACGGATGAGGAAATGCAGGCGGTGCGGAAGATGGAGCAGCAGAAGGCGGCCTTCGTGGGCGAATACAGCTTCATGGCCCAGCTCGGCTATCCGAGTGAAGATGTCAAAACCCAGCGCCAGGGGCCTGTGGTGGAAGATCTGAAATTCATCCTGGAGCATTCCCAACCGCAGGTCCTGTATGTGCACAATCCCTGTGACCGTCACGATACCCATGTGGCCACCTTTCTGCGTTGCCTGGAGGCTATTCGTGCGCTCCCTCTCGAAATGAGGCCCAAGAAGGTGTATGGCTGCGAGGTGTGGCGTAAGCTGGACTGGCTGCTGCATGAAGATAAGACCATGCTGTGGGTGGATAAGTATCCGCACCTGCTGCGTCCGCTGTTAGGTGTTTTTGATAGCCAGATCAGCGGGGGCAAGCGCTATGACCTCGCCGAGGAGGGGCTGCGCCACGCGAATGCGACGTATTTTGACTCCCACACCACGGATAACACCAGTCTGCTTACCTTTGCCATGGATCTGACACCCTTGGTGGAGAACGATCAGCTCGATGTCCAAGAATACACGCTGGGATATGTGCGGAGGCTGGAGGCAGACGTGGCTCAGCGGATGAAAAAGTTCATTTGATTCACTTTTTCACGCCTTTTGCCGTGTCTTTGTCGAAATGGCATTGACGCAAAACGTGCGGTCCCGCTAAATACATAATTCTATAATATTTCGTCGTTTTTCCCTGTCATCATGAGCGAATCTGAAAATACGCCAATCCCGCCACCGCCGAGCACCCCGAAAACGGCTGCGGTCCCTTTGAAAAAGGAAACGGTGCGCATCACCCTGCGTTCGCGCCCAGGTGCCGGGGCTACTCAGCCACGTGAAGCGACGGCTCCCGTGGTGCCGGTGCCCATGCCACCACCGAGCATCTCTCCGAAGCGCGCCACGGCTCCGATTCAGCTGCCCTCCGCTCCGCTGCCACCTCCTGCGCCTAAGTCCGCCACCGTGCCGGTGAAGCTGCCTCCAGCTCCGATGGATGTGCGGAAGACCACTTCCACGATTCCTCTGGCCGCAGCTCCGATGCCGAGCGCACCCCCTGCAGGTGGCATGCCGATGCCGCCTCCTGCTCGTCCGCTGGGCGCTCCGCCCGCAGCCACGGTTCCCATGGCCGCACCGCGCCCCCCTGTGGCCCCCGGTGCACCTGTGCCTCCTGGAGCCCCACGGCCTCCGGTCGCACCCGGCGCTCCACGCCCACCGGTGGCCCCGGCTGCTCCCGGTGCTCCACGGCCTCCTGTCGCCCCCGGCGGCGCTCCTGTGGCTGGGGCACCGATCGCTCCTGGCGCCCCACGTGTTGAAGCTGGCGCGGCGACTGTGCCAATCGCCAAAGGACCTCCAGGTGCCCCAGGAGCTCCCCGTCCTCCTGTGAGCGCACCCCGTGCTCCCGGTGCGGCTCCTGCCGCAGGGGCGAGCACAGGCGCTCTGCCGAAAGCCACCGTCAAGCTGCAGCAGACGCAGCCGATGGCCCGCCCAAGCATTTCTGCTCCTCCAAGCGCTCCTGTGAAAAGAACCGCAGCAGCGGATTCACAGCAGTTTTACGAGGAAAAAGATCCTGAAGAAGGCTTGGTGCCGCTCTCCGTGATCTGCTTGCTCTTCTCAGTCGCTTTGCTGGTCATCCAAATGTTCGGCAGTGACGCGATCACCTCCAGTGCCAATTCGCCGATCATGGTGCCTCCGGCAGTGCCAGCGAAGTGGGAGATGAAAAACTCTGACAATAGCTGGTCCAACAACTTCACGTTGCCTCCTCTGCCCCAGTAATGGGCAGACGTTTTCAGAAGTTTCTTCGATAATCTTTTACTCTCTCTCTTATGGTTCTCGCCTGGGTTGTTTTCCTGCTCTCCATTGCAGTTTTGGCTCTGAACTTCATCGCCAAAAGCGGTGGAGCAGGGCTTTGATTCCTCTTTGAATCGAAGTGTCCGGCCTGCTTCCTGCCAAGCTTACCGAGGTTCCTGCCTCGACTGAGCCTGTGGAGGTGGTGGGTATCGGAGCAGCGACTTGGGACGATCTTTGGATCGTCCCTTTTTTTCGGTCGGATGAGGGGGTGACGGCGGCCATCGCTCGTGCGCAAATGGGTGGCGGCCCCGTGGCGACAGCTCTCTGTGTTTTATCCAAGCTCGGTCATTCGACCGCGTTGCTGGACGTGGTAGGGGGCGATGAGACGGGCCAGCAGATCATAGCTGATCTGCATCACCACGGTGTCTCTACCCAGGGAATTCGTTGGGCCGAAGACAGCCGCTCTGCGGTGGCGGTGATCCAGGTTCGTCAATGGGATGGAGCCCGGCAGATCACTTACCTACCTTCGGATGCCGGGGAACTGAAGTTGGATGCGGCTCAGCGTGCTCTGCTGGCCCAGGCGCGCCTCCTTCACATCAATGGGCGCCATGAGGCGGCAGCTCGTGAGGCCATTGGGGTGGCGAATGAACACGGCCTTGTCATTTCCTTGGATGGAGGAGCCGGTCGCTATCGAGAGTCCATCCGAGATCTGGTGGAGATGAGCCACTTGCGGATTGTGTCACGGGACTTTGCCCGGCAATTTTGCGGATCGGATGATTTAGCACAGATGATGGCGATGCTTTTGGAGCCACCGGCCCAACTTGTGGTGATCACGGAGGGGTTGGCCGGCAGCCATGTGGCCTTACCGGATGGCTTTCGTTATCATCAGCCCGCTTACCTCGCCGACCCGGTGGTGGACACCACGGGTTGTGGAGACGTTTATCACGGGGCTTTCCTGCATGGCTGGCTGGAAAAGAAAACTGCCACTGAATGCGCGGAGTTCGCGAGTCGAGTGGCAGCTCAAAATGCCCAAGGGTTAGGCGGGCGTTGGATGTGTCAGAGCTTTTGACTGGGCGCTGATACCGATCCGTCTTGGTGTGATTAACGAGATCCGGTGGCTTGCTCAGCCTTTCTGACTTCCAAGGTGGCTTCGTCGATACGCTTCCGCAGAGAATTGGCTTGTTGATTGTATGCATCTTCTCTCTTTTTGGCATAATAACGCCGGGTGGGAGAGGTGCTCGCCGAGTCGGTTTGGGCTTGAGCGCGGTCCCTTTCGAGGTGAGTCAATTCCATTTGGAGCTTTTCCAGGCTTAATTTGGCCGAGTTTAGCCGTGCTTGTTTAGGGGAGGTTCCCCCGTTGGAAGGCACTTCCACCTCAGGTTTTTTGCTGACAGGGAGCTGACTGGAGTCATCGGAAATTTCAAATCTGAAGCGATCCTTTAACTCCTTAGGCAGTAAGGAGGGTTCCAGTTTGACGATACCTTCGGAGTGAAGGATGCTTGTGATGGTTCCATCCACTTTGTTGACCCGAGAGTTCTTTAAGATGGTACCGTTGGCCAGGGTAATGTCACCGAGTTGCAGACCCGCAGAATCTTCACGTGTCTTCAGCACGGTTTCCAGCAAAGACTTTTCTGTCCTTGTTTTCCGTTGGCGTAACTCCTCCACTTCGCCATGCAGCGCATCGGCCTCCTTGCGGATGATCTCGAGAGCGCTGGTGAGAGCGAAAGCCTCTTTTCTCAGTTCGAGGTATTCGGTCTGGCCTTTGATGTGGTTCTCGAGATTGCTCAGACTAAGGTTTGTGGTCTGAAGTTCGCGATTTATTTCATCAATCGCAGTGGTTTCATAGATGATCCCTCCAAAAGCTCCGACGAAGAGGAGGACAAGAATGAATGCAAAAGCTTTAGCGTCCATAATGACTCAGTAAATTAACGATATTTGACGCGATGCTGCTCAATGTCCGTGCGAATGGCATCGACTTCTTTGGTCAGTTCTTCCTTTTGACGTTTGTAATTTTGCACCTCGGCTGTGGCGGAGGCCACTTCACCTTTGAGATCTTCCAGATGTTTCGGTTGAGTTGTGTTGTAACGGCCGAGGTTCCCCGTATTTTCGATCGCAGTCTGCACTTGCTTCTGCTGGAGCTTCAATTCCTCAATCTGGGCCTGTTTTAGGGCCACTTCTTGTTTGAGTTGCTCTCGTTTATTACACTGGGTTAAACTCAGAGCCGCTATGGTTATGAGGCCCATACGAAAAATGCGATGATTCAAGTCGGAATCCATGGATTAGTATCATTCACGTAGTTTTGTCAGACAAAATCCGCAAGCCATTTCTTCGTTCAAATCCGATTGATAGCGGAAAGCTTTATCAACGCGTAGGCGAGAAGTCGGTGGGCCTGAGATAGATGCTTTTGACCCCCTCAGGTTGAGGCAGTGTGAGGGAGCCGTCTTTTTCACTGGCTGCCTTCGCGGTGATCCATTCAGGATCTTGGCGAAAAGCTGTAAAGGATGCCAAACCTGCCTCATGGCTGGCGTGAGAGAGAATGTAAATCAGTTTGTGGTCTGCGTCAGGAGAGGATGGAGTGGGTGTCCAGTAACCGATATGAGTCATGCCATGTTTGCTGAAGAGCTTCATCGTATGATTTCTGAAGCGCTCATGCAAAGCATCTAGCTTGCCAGGAGGTGTTGTATAAGTCCGTAATTCGAATACCCGGCTCGAATCTGCGGAGCCCGTCTGGATCGGAGGAGAATAGTCCGTAGTCTGCATGAAGATGGATTGCGGGGGCTTGGCGAGAATTTTACCACCTTCCTCACTGGCTTTGCGTGCGGCTTGCCACTCGGGATCTTTACCGAAAGCTGCGAAGGAGGTTTTGGCCGCTTCTTCGCTGGCGTGTTTTAGGATGTAAATCAGCGTATTGCTGGCACCATCTTCCTCGGCCAGCGGCACCCAATAGCCAATGTTGGTCATGCCGTGTTTTTCGAAGAGGCGGCAGGTATGATCCCGGAAGCGGGCCAACAGGGCATCGAGTTTGCCTTCATTGGTGGTGTAGATGCGCAGCTCATAGACCTCGGACGGTGCAGCGCTGACACTGGCGGGGAAACTGCTGAGGGCGAAGACGCTGGAGAGAGTCAAGAGAAGGCGGCGAGTCATGAGGAGGTTGGCGAATGTGGGTTCAAGGGGCATCTACCCACCAAAGAGATGGCTGTCACAACTTTTGTCATAATAAGCGAACCACATTTTCGCTGCATATTCCAGTTTGACAGCCTCGCGAGACTGCTCTATAAACTCCGCCCTCTCCAGCAGACCGACTTTCATATGGCAAACATTCGCTCTTCAGAAAAAGACATCCGTAAGACCGCTAAGCGCACAGCGGCTAACCAGGCCGTGAAGAGCCGCATCCGCACGCTGCGCAAGAAAGTGCTTTCCGCCATCGAAAAAGGTGACGCTGCTGCCGCTGCTGCCAGCCTGAGCGAATTCTCTTCCGCCTCTGACAAGGCTGCTAAGACCAAAGTGCTCCACAAGAACACTTCCTCCCGTCTGAAGAGCCGCTTGGCTCTCAAGGTGGGCGCTCTGAGCAAGTCGGCGTAAGTTCGATTTTCATCCACCGTTTTTAACCCACTTCGCCTCGGTGAAGTGGGTTTTATGTTTTCCAGCCTCGGCTCATTTTAAGGTTTCCAAGTCCGCCGCTTTCTCCTTCAATCCTGTTTTTCTCCCATGATTTCGCGTGTTTCCCTTTGTCCCCATGGTCCTGAAGTCTCCCGTCTCGTCTATGGCACCTGGCGTGTGCTGGATGATACGGATACGGCAACGACAGAGAGCCTGTTGAAGCGTCTGCACACCTGTTTGGAACTCGGCATCACCACGCTGGATACCGCGGAGATTTACGGCCTCTACAAGGTCGAGGAATTCTTGGGCCAGACTTTCAAGAAAGAGCCTGGTCTGCGGGAGAAATTTGAGATCGTCACCAAGTGCGGCATTTACGTCCCCTGCGAGTTTCATCCTGATCGTAAAGTGGCACACTACAATGCCACGGCGGCGCGCATCGTGAAAAGTGCGGAGAAGTCTCTGCGCTTACTCGGCACTGATTATCTCGATGTTCTCCTGGTGCACCGTCCCGATTGGCTCACGAGCGCGGATGAAACGGCAGAGGGGCTGAACAAGCTGCTGAAAGAAGGTAAAATCCGTCATGCGGGGGCCTCCAACTACAATGTGCATCAGTTTGATCTGTTAAACTCGCGGATGGATCAGCCACTGGTGACCAATCAGATCGAGTTCAGCCTCCTGCACATGGACCCCATCTACGACGGCACTGCGGATCAATGCCAGAAGCTGGGAGTTAAGCCGATGGCTTGGTCTCCCCTGGCCAAAGGGGCCTTGATGGACTCCTCCAATCCCGCGGCCGTGCGCCTGCATGTCAAGGCTGCGGAACTCTCTCACAAGTATGGCGGTGCCACGCTGGATCAGCTGGCGTATGCCTGGATCATGGCTCATCCGTCTCACTGTCTGCCCATCATCGGCACCAACAAGCTGGAGCGTCTGCTTGCGACGGCGAAGTCCGCAGACATTAAGCTGGAGCGTGAAGATTGGTATGGCCTCTGGGAAGCGGCCCAAGGACAGAGCATTCCGTAAAGCCGATTCGTCTCGACGTTCATGAAGCTGCTTCCGGCTGCGACACGTGAATTGCTGGCCTTTCTGACCGCGCAAAAGGCCGAGGTCTTTGATCTCGCCGGTCGTATCGATTCCCGCCGTTATCTGGGACGACGTTTTCCTGAGCCGTTGCCCCTGATCATGACCTTGCAGCAGTATCCGGGCTACCGCCGCATGGTGGGGGAGAACTGGATGCACTGGCATGACTACTATGAGTTCTTCGTGGCCCTCAGTGGCCGTGGGGACTTTTCGAGCGGCAATGACCGGTTTCTTTTCGAGCCCGGAGACATCGTCATCGTGGACCCTTTGAAGATCCATGGGGTGATGCGGATGGAGGCAGCTCACAGTGCGTTGGTGATCCTTTTTCCAGCCCACCTCATCGCTCAGGCAGGGGCCGTGGTGGAGCAGGGGTTCCTATCACCGTGGGATCGCAGGGAGCCTGGGGTGCTGCCTCTTTTAAAAACGGCTCATCCTCAGGCTCCAGCCGTGCATCAGGCCCTTTTGCAGTTAGCTCAGGTGTGGTTCGGCCCGCTGGCCGGGGAGGAGCGCTGGGTGGCGCTGAAGTTTCATCTCACGGCTGTTCTCTTCGCTCTGCGGCACGCTTTCACCACCTCGTCATGTCAGGCAGTCCCTGCGGCTGATAAGGCTCAGCGTGAAGAGCGGCTGCGGCGTTCATTGGACTATGTTTCCCTGCATGCACATGAGTCTCTCACCCAGCCAGCGGTCGCGCGAGCTGCGGGCATGAGCACCAGCCGCTTTCGGGCGTTTTTCAAAGAAACCACAGGCTGGGGGTTCGCTCAGTATGTACGTGAGCTACGGGTGGAACGTGCGGCGAAACTGCTGCGAGATACCGATGACTCGGTGGCGGAGATCGCTCATCGCACGGGCTTTGCCGATCAGAGCCATCTCCTGCGCTGTTTCAAAGCTAAGTATGGCATCGCGCCATTGGGGTATCGCCAGCGTCATCACGCGTAAGAAGCGAGCGAAATGTTCGAATCTCCAAGCGATTCGTTCAAGCCACTGAGGGGCGAATTCTTCTAGTGTGACAGGCACCAACCCTAACCGTGCCCATCATGAAATGGATTTCATCCTTTGTCGTGGCTGCCTGTCTCTCGTCAGGTGCCGCCTTCTCTCAGCAGGCCATCCCAGAGTCGCCTTCCGTTTGGCGAGAGGTCACCGGCGTGATCAAAAACTACTCAGGCACCACCTACCTGAACAGTAGCTTTACCCGACCTCATATTCCCGGATTACGCGTCACTTCAGACGGGCGTGTCGGTGTGATTGTGGAGGGTGGGGGCACGGAAGGAGGCACCCCACGCTTTGCCCTGATGATGCCGGAAAAAATGTCGCAGCCGTTCCTGCTGAATCCGGCGGGCTCGCACACGATGAGCAGCACCAGTTTCAAATGGATGGATGGTTATTCCAGCGCCTCGGCCAGCCGCTTCCAATACACCGATGGCGTCAAAGGCGTGTCCCATGCTTGCATGTGGGATGACTCACCACCGACGGTGAATGCCAATGGTGATGATGTGTATGACATCAAGATCTTTGTGACCAGCAACACCACGGATGCAGTCACTGGTGATAAACGCACTCAGTTTTTCGTCACCCCCATCCGTGTGGTGGTGAGCAATCCGAAGACGACCAGTGCGGCCATCACTTCCATCACTAAAACGGGCACCACCTTAGCAGGCCCCGTCTTTAGCTTCACGGCTCAGGCCTTTGAGCCGATGGTGGTGGGGGACGGCAGGCTCCTCGTCGTCCGTGTCGGATCGCCCTCCATGCCATGGACAGATCCCGTCACGGGTGTGGCTAAAACGGGTCAAGGCTGCGACATCGTGTATTCCTATTACACTTCTGGCGCGACGGCTGATCCGACTCAATGGAGTAACCTGATCCCGATCACTCACGCGCCTTACGATACGCGGATTAACAATAAGTTCGGTTTTGCCCGGGAGCCTTTCCGTGACACAGAGGGGAATCTGATCCCCGACGGTGAAGACATCGGTGGGTCTTATCCCTGGATGGATCGGCATGCGAAGAACCTCATCATCGAAGCCGGTTTCGATCGCCTGCATTATCTCTCCGGCGGGAGCTGGAATAACAGCCGCTATCCCCAGACGGGAGTGCCGGAAGAGACTCCGATCTATGATGTGGAAGACGGCGGTAAACATCAGTGCCTGTCCGTCATCGGTCTATGGACCCATGGCAAGCTGGTCCAGTTCGACAACCTCAACAATGACATGGATTACGCTGTCGGAGCAGGGGATACCACGATGGGCCCGCAATCCCGCATGGTGACGCTTTTCCAACCTGGCACCGGCCCCCTGGGCACGGAAAACGGCAAGATTCGCCTGGGTTTTGGCAGAGCCACGAAGCAAATGCCGGTCGGTGAAAACGACAACGGCAACATCATTGATTCTCTGGAAAACCTCTTCAATTACCGCACCAAGTTCATGCCCATCAGCTTGCGGGATGTGGCCTGGCCCATCACCAATGGCAAGCAGACGGATGAGCTTTCCTTCGATGATTATCTCGATCCAGATGCCTTCATCATCGCGAACATGACAGGCCTGCTCACCTTCGTGAACAGCGGGTCGAACCAAAACTATTACACGCATCACAGCGGCTGGAATACCTCCACGAATAGCTTTTCCAATCCGGTCAAACTTCAGAATGCGGCGACTCCTCTGTCCACACGCTGGATCGTGCCCAAGCATGGCTTGGTCATCGGCAATGGCCGACTCGAACCCGCCGCTACCGGTGGCGTGCATGGCAAAGGTTTCTGGATGAATGGTAGCATCGGTCTGGAATTCAATGTGCTCACCCAACCTCAGAGTGTGAGCGCTAAGGATTGGTATATCGGCATGTTTGTGGATTGCCGCACGGCGGATGATGCGGTGGAGCGTCATCTGGTGACTTTCCCAGATGGCAGCTCCATTCGCCTCAGCGGCCGCCGCCAACTCTTCTACGCCAACACTTCTGGAACGATCGTACAGAAGATCACGCTGCCACCTGTGAGCACCACCACGCCCGCGAGTGCCATGGATGATCTGCTGCCAGACACGGGCTGGGCACATTTCGCTTTCCAAGTGCGGAAAAGCGGCACGGAAGTGGACTTCCATCTCAATGGCATCCTCTATCATCGCTGGCAGGATCTCTACACCTCACTGTTCCAACCCACGGTGGGTAAGCTGACTCTGGGCAAGCCTGCGAGCTCTTCAGTGACAGGCTTCACCGGGTGGATGGATGACTTCAAGATGATCGCTCACGCGGTCGATTATGAAACCGCGTGTAACCATGCCGGAGGCACCTTGATCGGCCTGCCCTCAGCCTACACGGGCGAATGGAAAACGAAGTTCGCGGATCGTTATCCCACCTGGGCTCATGATGAGATCACGGCCATCCTGAAAAACAACGGTGAGACCACCTATCCGAAGTATGCCAACTTCTACAACTACAAGCAGGACAATGGCGTGCATCGCGGCAACATCCCCAGCGGCACCGTGACACTCCGCCAGAGCATCCATTTCCCTGAGGGGCCTCTGTATTACAATGCGCCTCGCCCGCATTCGGTGCAGAATCAGTTCTGCGTGACCTGCCATCACAGTGCGGCAGAGCCTGGACTGGATCTCGATGCCATCACGTGGGACAACACCTTCAATGCCGCCGATGATAACCGTCGTCAGCCCATGCAGCCGCCCAAGCGCATCTATGGCAAGATCCCTGCCGGCTTGATCGATAGCACGAATCAGCCCGCCTCCACCACCACTCTCGGTGCCGGTGGTAAACTGATCGATGAATGGATGCTACCAGCCTTCAGCGGCGCTGCCACGGTGCAGACCTTCACCCTCGTGGATGCCAATACCGGCAAAGATCTCATGCCATTGACCGCAGGGGCTACCGTGGACCCGGCCAAGCTGGGCACCAATAACCTGACCATCCGCGCCAATCTGAACAGCGCTCAGGGAGCCGTCGTCATGCAGTATGACACAGGCGCTACGAACTCCCGGCCAGTGCCACCCTATGCCGTCTTTGGCACGGGCACCAATCCTCTCCAAGGTGCCGTGCTCACCGCTGGCAGTCATACGGTGAAAGCCACCCCCGCTGGAGGTAGCATGGTCTCCGTGTCGTTCACAGTGGCCGGTGGGACGACGCGGGTCGTCGCTGATTATCGGGATGACTTCAAACCGGTATCACCACTTCCCGGCTGGAGCTATTCTTGGAATGCGGCCTCCGCCATCAATGATCCATCCGGCTACATCTCGCTGAACTGGAGCCCGGCGGCTAATCGCTACATGTCAAACGGCCTGGTCTTCCCCGACACCACCAGCTACTGCTCTTATGGGTCCTTTACCTCCACAGGGGGGCATCCTGGGAAAGGCTCCAGCCAGGGGGCTACGGTTGATCGTTTTGCCATCGTTGGTTATACCGTCAAGTATGCAGGTTACTATGGCGTTAACAATAGCTTTGTGACCCAGAGCAGCGCTCTAGGCAACGGCGGCCAAGTCGTCATCTACAAAGACATCGACAACGGTGCCACCTTCACCAATACCTTCAGCGGCACTTATCCTCCAGCCAGCACGCTGAACTTCAATGGCAACGTCGGCTATCTCGAGCCTGGCGATACGATCTACATCGGCGTCGGGCCTAATCTCACCGATGGCAATGATAGTTTCTCCATCGATTTCAGCATCGTCTTCAAAGAGACCGGTAATCCGCTGTAAGCCGCAGACCTGACCATCAACAACTCGGAATCCTCAAGCCGCAGACGACCATGGGTTGTCTGCGGCTTTTGTTTGTGCCCTGGTGCCACCTCTTTCAGGCCTGTCGGTAGCGCCAACGGATGAACAGGGCGGCAACGACAGAGCCGATGAGATTCGCGACGAGATCCCATCCCGTATTTTCATACCCCCCAACATTCGTATCGGGAAGCGATAAAACAGCGATGAACTCAATCACCTCATTCAGGGCCCCAAAGCCCACCCCAGCCGCTGTGCACAGGGTCAGTGGACCCAAGGTCGGTGGCAGGGTGACTTGAAAACGCTGACGGATGGACCCACTCAAGGCATGCCAGCACAGCCAGGTGGTGACACCGAAGCCGTAGGCATGGACGATCTGATCATACTTCAAGAGATTGGGGATGAACCAAAGACTGTAAAGCACCGCGTGCTTACCCTCATAAGGCCACCCCTGGGGCAGGGGCACTAACCCGCCCGCCATGTGAAGCAGCCCCCATAAAGACAAGGCCCAAAGTAAGGGAACACTCAGTCTAACCAACCTGTGCACCAGAGCCATCACAGCGATGAGCACCAGCATGATCACAATGTAGAAGACGAACTCACGGTTGCCTTGAAGCACTGCGCCTGCCACGGCCGCAGAGATATAGGCACCATTGAAGAGCACAATGGGGAAGAGAGAAGGTGTGTGTTTCTCCAGCATGGTCTCACGACATCATGCTTTGGTGCCACTGTCGAGCAGTCATCTCGCCTGACAACAGCGCGGTAACGGAAGCCGGACCCCCTGAATTGACAGGCGATGAAGTCGACCTCGCTTCAACGGAGCCACGCTTCTTCAAGCGTGGAGAG
>NZ_FUYE01000021.1:61640-111634 GCF_900167535.1 Prosthecobacter debontii | reverse complement strand
GTTTCGAGCCTCTCTCCAACGAGAGCACCGCTCTGAACATTGAAGAAGCCATCCGCCTGAACGCCAGCATCCTGGCCGTGCAGGTCTTCATCGGCAGCGCTTACGAGCGCCAGAGCCTGAAGAACATGACCGACCTTGTGGACGCCGCCAGCCGTTACGGCATCGGCGTCATGGGTGTGGTCGCTGTGGGTCGTGCGATGGCACGTAACGCGCAGTATTTCCGTCTGGCCACCCGCATCATGGCGGAGCTGGGAGCCAACGTGGTGAAGTGCTACTACACGGACGAAGGTTTTGAGACGATCACTTCCTGCTGCCCGGTGCCGATCGTGATCGCCGGCGGTAAGAAGCTGCCTGAGCTGGACGCGCTGAAGATGAGCTACAACGCCATCCAGCAGGGTGCCAGCGGGGTGGACATGGGCCGTAACATCTTCCAGAGCGATGCACCGATCAGCATGATGCAGGCGGTGCAGGGCGTGGTGCATGGAGGCTTGACCCCTGAGCAGGCCTATGAGAAATACAACGATCTCAAAGCCCAAGGCACTAAGTAAGCCGAATCGAGTGATCTAATTCAACATGCGAAAGCCGTCGTGATGCATTGCTCATCACGGCGGCTTTCCTTTGTCTAAAGCAGTTTTCCTAACATGTCCGCACACGCCGAATCCTTTCGTATCCACACCCGAGGCAAAGGCACCTATCAGATCACGGAGGAATGCCAGCGGATCATTCAAAACAGCGGCATTCGCACAGGAACAGCCACAGTGTTCGTGCAGCATACGAGTTGCTCATTGGTGATCTATGAGAACGCCGATCCCTCAGCACGCACCGACTTGCACAGCTTCTTTGACCATCTTGTCCCTGAAGATACGCCCTACTTCGTGCACACCTATGAAGGCCCCGATGACATGCCCAGCCACCTGCGCATGGTCCTGACGCGCACAAGCGAGGTGGTTCCTGTCATGAACGGCAGGCTGACTCTCGGCACTTGGCAAGGTATCTTTCTCTTCGAACACCGACGAGATCCTCACACACGCAGCATTGTAATCAGCGTGGTGGGAGAAAAGTAACCCTTCATTCCACCTATGGGCGCTCAGATTGAGGCTCTTTAACCGTGTTTACGGTTGAAGCTGGAGACGACCTTTTGCACCTCGCGTTTCACCGCCTTCTCCTTCAGGTCCTCGCGCTGGTCGCCCTTGGTTTTGCCTTTACCGACTCCGATCTCGACCTTCACGTGCGAGCCTTTCCAATAGGCCCTCAGGACAGGCAGGGCTAGGCCCTTTTGATCGGTCTGGACGAACAGCTTTAAGATCTCCCGCTTATGCAGGAGGAGACGTCGGGTGCGTCGAGGTTCATGCTGGCTGAAGCTGGCCTTTTCATAGATCTGCACATCCATGTTGTAGAGCCAGACTTGGCCACGCTCGACTCGCGCAAAGGCGTCACTGATGTTCAGCTTACCGAGGCGGATTGATTTGACCTCCGTGCCTCGGAGTTCCACCCCCGCTTCGTAGCGCTCAAGGATGTGAAAATCCCGGAGCGCTTTGCGATTGGTGGCAATTTCGTCGGACATAGCCGGGTGACGGCTAGGTGTTTCCCTGCCGACGGAATTGAAAGATTAAAGTTCGGATGGGTTGAACTGCTCAACCTTGATCTTGCCTTGGATGATCTCCAGCAAGGCGACATCGGCCTCACGCATGCCTGGACGACGGTCCACCAGAGGGGCACGTCCGGACGTCAGTTGCTTTACCCGCTTCGATACCATGTTGATCAGGATCGGTGGGTCTTTGACAATAAGGGCGGCTTGTTCGACGAGTTCGGCTTTCATCAGGGAATGCGGTTTGGCCTCCCACCCTGTTTGAATACAGAGGGGAGGCTGACTGTAGGAGAGGTTCGCGGTCTGGCAAGCGGGAATTTTAGCCCTCTTAACTTCAGGCCAATAGGCTGCGGATTTCCTCCAAGGCTTGCTTGGTGCGCTTGATCCCCTCGATTTCCGTATGCTTCGAGCCTTCGTATTCGATGCCGATGTAGCCTTTGTAGCCTGCTTTGACGACGATTTCGATGAGTCGCTGATAATCCAGCGTCATCTCGCGGCCTTCGCGGCGGTCTTCGGTGTAGAATTTTCCAGCTCCGGTATCCCAGTCATAGGCCTTGGCACTGACGGCCTGCTTCACCCATGGCATGAATTCGCGAACTCCTTTGTAAGGGTTATACAGTTCGCCTTTATTTCGGTCCGTGTAGAAGTTGCCCAGATCTGGCAGGATGCCCACGCGGGCATGATCTGCCATTTTCATGACGCCAGTCAGCCACAAACCGTTGCTGGACAGGCCGCCATGGTTCTCGACCACGACGTAGAGACCCCGCTTGTCACCTTCAACACAAAGAGCATGCAGACCTGCCGCGGCGTGCTTCATCTGCTCGTCATAGCTCAGCTTCGGATCGCTAGCGGCATTGACCCGGATGCTGTGGCAGCCCAAATGAGCGGCGGCGTCCAGCCACTTGAGGTGGTTTTCCACGGTCTTGGCGCGCTTCGCATCATCGGGATCACCGAGATTGCCTTCACGGTCCACCATGATGAGCAGGCCTTTCACGCCTTCACCTTCCTGGCGCTTTTTCATTTCATCCAGATAGGCTTTGTCTTGGGCCTTATCGGCAAACATCTGGTTCACATACTCCACGCCATCAATGCCCAGGCTGCGAGCGATTTTGCAGAAGTCCAGGTGCTCCAGAGGCTCAGCACCTTCACGCTTGAACATGCCTTTGTTCAGGGACCACTCCGCCAGAGAGATCTTGAAAAGCGGCTCGGCATCAGCAGCGCGGACTCCGGCGGCGGAAGCGGCGAAGGCAGCGGAAACCATCTGGAGGAAATGACGGCGTGTGGGGGATGGGGTAGTCATGGTTTTTGGGAAGTGCCAGTTCAACCGAGACGAAGAGTTCTGGCAATCTCTTTCGTTTTACAGCCCACATTCCACCCCATTTCCGGCACAAAAAAGGCCCTGCACTTTTCATGCAGAGCCCAATTGAAACAGGGACTTCGGCTGCCTCAGTTCTCCGTGTATTTGCCCAGAGCGCGGAATTTCTGATACCGCGCTTCGAGCAACTCGCTGACTGAAAGTTTTTCCAAGTCGGCAATGGCATTCAGCACGGCATCTTTCAGGGCCATCGCTGCCACGTAGTGGTCATTGTGTGCTCCGCCTGCAGGCTCAGGCACGACACCATCAATGATGCCCAATTTGGAAAGATCCTGAGCACTGAGTTTCAGAGCAGCTGCCGCTTCGGGAGCATGTTCACGATGCTTCCACAAAATGGCGGCGCATCCTTCAGGGCTGATAACGCTGTAGTAGGCGTTTTCCATCATCAGCACGCGGTCGGCGATGCCGATACCCAAGGCCCCACCCGACCCCCCTTCCCCAATCACCACGGCCACGACGGGTGTGCGCAGGGTCATCATCTCACGCAGGTTAAAGGCGATGGCTTCAGCAATGTTACGCTCTTCCGCCCCGATGCCTGGGAAGGCTCCTGGGGTATCGATCAGAGTGACGATGGGCAGACCAAATTTCTCCGCCATGCGCATGAGGCGCAGCGCCTTACGATAGCCTTCCGGATGAGCGCTGCCAAAGTTGCGCAGCAGGTTTTCCTTCGTATCTCGGCCTTTTTGGTGACCGATCACGACGACTCTACGGCCGCCCCAAGTCGCAAAACCCGCAGGCATGGCGTGGTCGTCACCAATGTGGCGATCCCCGTGCAATTCGGTAAAGTCTTCACAGCAATGCTTCACATAGTCCAGCATAAAGGGACGATTCGTGTGACGAGAGATTTGCACGCGCTGCCAGGGGTTGAGGTTGTTGTGAATATCCCGCAGCATGGATTCCGCTTTCTTTTCCATGTCGGCGATCTGAGCAGCCAGTTTATCGCTCGGTTTGGTGGCGAGCTTCTTTTTGGCCTCCTCAATCTCTTCGCGGAGTTTGATGACAGGCTTTTCGAATTCCAGGACGTGTTTCATGAGACAAGGATAAGATTAACGGACGAAATAAAGCTTGGAGCCGTTATACACCAGAGCAAACATTTCCTCCAGGTCCTCGCGGGCGAGGAAGACTCCAGATTCAGGCGCGACCTCCAGCTCAGGCACTGCAGATGCAGGGTGTCCTGGTGTAGGGGATGGCACAGAGGGTGCCTTGACCACCGGAAGAGTGCGTAAAACCACCCCGGTGCGGCTGGCGGGCAACCACTTTTCAGCTTCTGAATAACGCGGATCCGTGGACAACACAGGTTTTCCATCAGCGACAGCGGATTTTCCTTTAATCTCCATGTCCGCAGGAATTCGCACTGCGGAGGGCAGACGGATGTCGAGGGCTTTATACTCCTTAAAAAAGAACTCCTTTTCCCCCGCTTTACGAAAGAGGGCCACCGTTTTATCGGAGACGTCCACCTTAATGCTGAAATTCAGCGGTAGAATGGTGAGGTGATCGCCCGGCTGAAGCACGGTGCCCATAAGGCCGTTCAGACGGATCAGCATGTCAATGGTCGTCCCCTGCTTGGTTGCGATCAAGGCCAGAGAGTCTCCTGGCTGCACGATATAATCCTTTTTCCCGGCCTTGGACTCCGCTGAAAAAAGCTGATCCATGTTAATATCACCGATGATGCGCTTCGCTTCGACACAAGTCGGCGAATCCGGGAACTGCTGGATCAACTTAAACAAACCATCCCGCCCCGCCTCAATTTTGCCTTCACGAATCAAATCGACTGCCGCATCGAAACGCTTGGCCCCAGGATCGATACGCGGTAAATCGCTCTTTTTGATCGTGGCGATTTCGTCACGGATCCGACGATCCGGCTTTAAGATCTTGTCATAAATATAGTAGGCCGCCGCCATGCTACCCAGGGTGATTCCCAGGACGATGAGAAAGAGCAATACTTTGAGTTGCGCCTTGGCCATAGGTGGGGGGCGGCGATCAGTCGAGAAGACCGCGCCGCTTAAAGTCGAAAAGGTTAATCTTCTGGGACTTCTCGATCATTTCCACCGTGAATTTCAAGAGGCAGATCTCCCAGGCATCGTCCACGCCAGCAATCACTGCCCGCATGGGATTACCAGAAATCCGAATATCCTCCATCAATTTGCCGCAAACCGCTTCCATCGGTTCATGGACGACATCTTCAGTCATATCGTCCATTTTAAATCTGAAGCCATATTTCAGAATGGCCAGGCGATGCAGGTTTTCTTTCAAAAACTCGCCAAACGCAGCGCCTTGGGGGCCAAACCCGTCAAAATCAAAATCCGCCGTCGCAGCGGGATCCGGGCGCAAAATCATTGGCTTCTCAGCCGTGATCTTCCCTTGTCGAATCCGCGACGTATTGACGCTGTCCATCAGCTCGGACACGAGCTGGAACTCAAACTGGGTCGTGCCAAAGGTGTCGATGCGCCGGTCAGGCTCATGCAGCACCTGAGTATTCTCCAGGGCGTATTGGATGTCATACTCCGAATGCATTGGGGGATTGGTCAGCATAAAGCACAACCCGTTCAGGGCGAATGATTTCTCATTTTCTGACAGAAAACCTGTTCACTTGTGCTAAGGCGACCGCGAGGTTGCCGATTATTCCTCACAATGATCGTCCAATAGCCTGCGGAGATTTTTTTCCGTACCGAAGAGCAGCAATATATCCCCCTCCTCGAAAATACGGGTGGGATCAGGCACGCCGATAATCTTGTCCACCACAGGCGCGGACCCTGTGAATCCCGAGATGGGTTTATGCCGCAGCACCGTCACCAGATTCAGGTCGTATCGTGACCGCAGCCCTGCCTCTTGGAGGGTCTTACCGATCAATCCAACCGGCACCTTGACCTCGGCAATTTCATGCCCCTTTCCGACAGCCAAGCTATTGCGCACATCGGGGGTCTTCAAGGTTCGCGCCAGCCATGCAGCCGCCATGGCCTCAGGGATGAGCAGTTCATCGATCTTCAGCAGCTTCAGCAAGCGTGCATGCAGAGGATTGATGATGCGGCTGATGATCCGCTTTGCTCCGACCTGTTGGACATTTGCCGCAATGGAAAGCGCGGCTTCAAAGTCCTTGCCCACCGCCAAGATGATCGCATCGCAATCCGAGACAGGAATGTCTTTGAAAACGTTAATGTCGGAACAATCTGCGGTGAGAAGGAATTCCACCTCGTCCTTCATCGCCTCGATGTGAGCTGGATCATTATCCACGCCAATGACCTCATGCCCATCCCGAATGAGATGGCGGGCCAGATGGGTACCGAAAGTGCCGAGACCGATGATGCAGAAGCGCATGATAACAAGCGGGTTGAAGTCGTTTAGAGAAGGAGAATATCCTCGGTGGGGTATTGCAGCGGGCGACGCCGGGTCGCCGGAACGAGGGAGGTCAGCAAAGTCATGAGGCCGATACGCCCGACGAACATATTCACGATAAGCAAGCCTTTAGCCCCATCACTTAGCTCAGGTGTCAGATTCAAACTCAGCCCCACAGTGGCAAAAGCACTGACCAACTCGAAGATCAAACTGGCCCCTTCCACTCGGGGTTCGAGTTGACGTAAGATCGCCAGATTGACGAAGAGCCATGCGGTCGTCAAAACCAGAACCACGAGCGCCCTCGGTCCTAGCATATCTGGCAAACGACGCCGGAAGAGAATCAACTGCGGGAACATGCGCAGTTGATTCCAGAGGTGCAAAGCTGCGACCGCAAAGACCGTTGTTCTCATCCCTCCAGCAGTGCCGCCAGGAGAACCTCCGATCAGCATCAGCAAAATTAAAATCTGTGCTGTTACCGGCCCAATACCGCCCATGTCCACGGTATTAAAACCCGCTGTGCGAGCTGTCGCCGAAAAGAACCAAGCGGTGATCCAACGCCCACCATTTTCTTGGCCTTTAAAGAGCAGGTATTCGCTGACGCCCATCGCTAGCGCACCGCCGACCAGCAGGATGAGAGTCACGGTCAAAACGAGACGGGTATGAACACGCAGCCTCACTCTGGGGCTCGCAGGATTTTGCAGTCTCTGGAAGCGCGCTTGGAACCATAACAGCAAGTCACGAATGACGAGCGAGCCCATCCCTCCCAGGATGATCAGCAGAGAGATGCAAGCCTGGAGCGAGACATTTCCCCGCACCCAAGAATCCGCCAAACCATCGGGCAAGGTAGAAAAGCCCGCGTTACAAAAGGCCGAAATGGAGTGGAACACGGCCTGGAAGGCCCGCTCAGTGACGCCATGATCGCTGGGTAAGGCTCCATAGATCCAAACAGCACCGAGCAACTCCGAACTAAGTGTGAAGAGAATGATGAACCGTAAAGCGTGAGACACATGGGCCAGATGCTTCTCGGAAATCATCTCCCCCAAACACTGGCGATCATACATGGACATGCCATGAAACAACATCGTGCTGAGATAGAACGTGATCGTCATGATGCCCAAGCCCCCTATTTGGATCAGAGCTAAAAGGATGATCTGCCCCGTGGGTGTGAAAAAGTGGGCTGTATTTTCCACGGCCAAACCCGTGACACAGACGGTACTCGTGCTGGTGAACAGGGCATCCAGCCAAGAGAAATGCTCCCCTGCAGCAATGGCGCGCGGGAGCTTTAAAAGCAATGTGCCAATGCCGATGATGAGAGCAAAGCTTCCGATCAAAAGCCATCCAGGCCGGATTCTCAATGCCGTCAATCGGGCTTGATGCTTCAAAGCTCTCAAGCTGAGAGAGCAAAAAATCGCCCCCTGAACAGCCACATAAAACAAAAGTGATACTTTGTTATACGCACCCGCTTCGGGATCAGTCAGCAGCAACAACCCCATCATCACCAGAGCCCCGACAGCAACGCTCACATGCAGTCCGGATGCTCGAAGGTAAAGCCGCCGATTCCGACTCCGCAGCCAATTAATCCCCTGCTCCAGAGCAAACAAAAGCGTCAGAGCAACCGTTCCCCAGCGGAGTTGATGCGTCGCCTTTCCGACAAACCCAACCTCCCCCACCATGAGGGCGACGGCCACAAACCAAAGCACTTGGGCAAACCAACGAGGAAAACGTGCAACCGACGCACTTTCGTCTTGGGAAAATGAAGGAAAAGGAGATAAGGCCAAGGCAGCTTTAGGCTAAAACGAAAACCCAGGGGGTCAAGGCGCTGTCTAGTCACTGATCTCGATCCCTGTAGCGATTCTTTGCTCCGCCAATTCCGCTGCCGCTTGGCTGCGAGCGTGGATTCTCAACAGGGTATCGCCCGCACGGAGGGGCTGTCCCGTTTTGCGCATTTGATCCACTCCCACTGCGGGATCGATAGGATCCGAGGCTTTCGTCCGGCCCGCCCCCAATTCGAGAACGGCTCTCCCAAGCACTCCTGCGTCCAGCTTGCGCAGCACACCACTGCGATCCGCCTTCATCTCCCGGATGACAGGCACACGATGCAGGGTCGCCAGCTTCTCCAAGGCCTCAACGCGTCCTCCCTGGACTTGGACCATTTGCTGGAACTTTGCCCAGGCCCGGCCATCCCGCAGGATCTTCGTGAGATCAGCCCGTGATCCAATCGATACCGCACAGGCCAGATCCAAGACGATCGCTTCCAAATCGGGGGGGCCCTCCCCTTTGAGACAGCGAACGCATTCCGTGACCTCCAGTGCATTGCCCGCAGCTTCACCTGTTGGCTCATTCATATCACTGATCCTTACCCCTGAGCGCACCCCCAGCGCCCTGCCAACCGTGACGAGGCTTGTCGCCAATTCATGAGCCTCCTCACGCGTTTGCATGAAGGCACCACTGCCAAATTTCACATCCAGGATCAGACGATCCAACCCCTCAGCTAGCTTTTTGCTCATGATGCTGGCCGTGATGAGAGGGATGCTGGGGACGGTGGCCGTCACATCTCGCAGCGCATACAGCTTCTTATCTGCCGGACATAAATTGGCCGTCTGCCCCACCATCAAGCAGCCGGTGATCGGTAGAGTCTTATAAATCTCAGCCTCACTCAGTTGCGTGCGAAAGCCCGGGATGGATTCCAGCTTATCCAAAGTGCCACCGGTGATGCCGAGACCACGGCCGGAAATCATCGGCACCCAGGCGCCGTCGCAGGCGAGCAGAGGTGCAAGAACTAAGGATGTCTTATCGCCAATTCCACCTGTGGAATGTTTATCCACCCGCATCGGAGCATGGGCGGGCCAGTTCAAAACCGACCCGCTGTGGAGCATCGCATCCGCCAGAGCGGTCGTTTCCTCACCCGTCATGCCTCGGAAAAAAATGGCCATCGCCAGAGCACTCATCTGGTAATCTGGCATCTCCCCGGCGGTGTAAGCCGTGATCAGAGCCCCGATCTCCTCCGCTGAGAGTTCTCCTCCGTCGCGCTTGCGTTCGATGAGGGAAGGAATGTGCATGAAGAATACTTAAACCTGCGGCTCCAGACTGAGCAAGCTTCACCCCCGTGAGCATCCATAAAAAAGAGGGAGCCCCGAAAGCTCCCTCTTCTAGAAAAACGCTGTCGAAAAAGCTTAGGCCAACTCTTTCAGTTTAGCCTGGATAGCGGTGAAGTTTGGCAGATCACCGGGGCTCTCCAGCACTTCCGCGTATTGAATCACGCCAGCTTTGTCGATGATGAAGGCGGAACGCTTGGGCACACCGCCCATGATCAGGTTCTTGGCAGGCAGGAAGCTCTCGTAAGCAATGCCATAAGCGGTCGCCACTTTGTGGTCATAGTCACTCAGGAGTTGCAGGGTGATGCCTTCCTTTTCAGCCCAGGCTTTCTGAGCGAAAGGATTGTCACCACTGATGCCGACGACTTTGGCATTCAGATCGGTGTAGGCGTTGATACCTTTGGACAATTCGCAGAACTCTGTGGTGCAGACGCCCGTAAAGGCCATCGGCACAAAGAGAAGCAACAGATTGCTGGAACCGATGTTTTCAGAGAGCTTGAACAGCTCTGGACCATTGGCACCAAGGGTGGTGAGAGTAAAGTCAGGGGCGGAGGAACCTACAGAAGCAGCCATGAGAAGTAGTGTTTGGTTTGGAACTCCCATTGGAACGCTTCCTCCGCAGATGGTCAAGGTAGGAATGATCCGGACCTACTTCTGATAAATCGGCAGGAAATGATGATACACACTCAAACTGAGTAAGGCCAGCGAGGTGGCATAGACAGCCCCGGCGCTCTTTTCATTGCCGTTGCGGGGAAACCAAGCGCCCTCGGGGCTCTGCGTCGAGACCAGCATTTGCTCGGTCTTTTGCCTCGCCGTGGCAGCGTGATCTCCGCCACGCTGATACATGCCCTGCGCGTAGTAATAACAGCCGTAGAAAAACCAGGGCTCATTCACTTCAGGCGGAAATTTAAGCAGCCAGTTGGAAGAGCCTAGCACTTCCGGTGCGTCATACTGGCCAGCCACTTGCAGGGACAGAAGACCTGCGGAGGTGGTGGAGAAAGTCTGGCGCCCTCCGTATGGTTCATAGCTAAACGCAGCTTCCGACTGCTTCAGATTGCCATTGCTATCTCGTTCCGCGCGGTAGCTGCGTTTGATGTAGGCGATGGCGTTGTCGATGGCCTCTCTGGGAACTTCGATCCCGCTGTTTTTTGCCGCCCGGAGGGACATTAGCTGCCAGACGCTGACGCTGATGTCACTGTCGCTACTAGCCGGTTCATAACGCCAGCCCCCACGATTTGCCTCGCTTTTCGGCACCTGCTGAGCTCGGATGATCAGCTTGATCGCATTCTCCGTGAGCGAGCGGATTTTTTTATCCAAGGCCTCATCGGGGGACATGCCCAACATCTCGGTCAGCATCAGAGTCATGATGCCATGGCCATACATCCGGCTGCGGTCGCTGCGGCCCAGATAGCCGTTTTCATCCGGCTCGACATTGTCCACGATGAAACGTAGGGCCCGATTCACAGCCTCCCCTTCAGGCGTGCCATCTCCTGGCAAATGCCCCACCGAAGCCAGCCCCATGATGGCCAGCGCTGTCATGGCCGCGCTGTGACTTGGGATGTCGCCACGCTGGGGGATCTTATCCGTCCTTTGGTCCGAAAAGTAGCCCGCTGGCTGCTGCTGCTTGAGCAACCAGAGGAGAGCTTTATCCACCGTAGTCTTCACCTGGGGAGAAATCAGCTCTGGCGCTGGGGTTTGGGCCATGCCAATGGAGGCACTTAAGAGCAGAAATAACTTAAGTAAGATTCGAAAGAAACTCGAAAAACGCAATGGCATGGCAGAAGGAGAGGCAGCGGGAGAGGTGAAAGCGCGCCCGAAGGTAACGAAAATCGTGCCAGATGTTCACGGATGCACCCAGATTTTTTGCGTCCTGCCTGGGTAAAAAGGACTTAATTTCCCACATTTAGGGCTATTGACTTCTTCTTCACCGTCTGCGAAAAAGAAAAATGGCTAAAACCGAATCCACCAAACCAGCTCGCAAACCCAACCCTGCTCTCATGAAACCCGTCCAGCCTGATGAAGTGCTGGCAGCAGTCGTCGGATCTGAACCGCTCTCCCGCGGGGAGCTGACCAAGAAGGTCTGGGACTACATCAAAGCCAAAGGCCTCCAGGACGAGAAGAAGAAGACCCTGATCAATGCCGATGAAGCCCTCAAGAAGGTTTTCGGTGGCAAATCCCAGGTGACCATGTTCGAGATGACCAAACTCATCTCCGGTCACGTGAAATAAGTGAGACCAGGCAAGACAACGTCGTTTTTCAAGATGGCTGGAGGTGTTCCTCCAGCCATTTTTCTTTTTGGGCTTTGCTCAGCGCTTTAAAAGCACGCTCCGCACGCAGGGCTGTCGGCATATCTACCTGAGGCCAGGAACCGAGGAGCCATAATGGCCCTCGCCCACGTGTGTAACGCGCCCCCTTCCCCTGCTGATGTTTATCCAGGCGTTGATAGAGATCATTGGTGATCCCACAGTAGAGGCTGCCATCCCGACACCGAAGCACGTAGAGACACCAGGGCTTGGATACCTCGCTGGCAGCCGATAAGTCATTCGCCATAGAACCTCAGTTCGACACGGCTGCTCCGCTCATCAAGACGGCCTCAGGTTGAGGCTTGCGTCCCAAAATGCGGTTGAGGATCTTGCCCAAGTCATCCACCGCAAGATAACACAGCGGCACCAGAAAGAGCGTGATCACGGTGGCAAAGAGGGAACCATACCCCATGGCCACTGACACCGGAGTCAGGAACTGAGCACTGGTGGCTTGTGCCGCCCGATTATCCCCAAAGATCGCTTCAAGGATGTGACTGATGACCGGAGGCGAATTCTCAATCAAGCTGCCGAACTCGAACATCAACGGCATCAACCCCACAAAGGTGGTGATCTGCGTGAGGAAGATCGCCCGGAAACGGCTTCGCCCGCCTTCTTGAACCGCATACTTGAGATCGCCCGTTTCCTCCCGGAGTTGATTGATCCGGTCCACGAGCACCAGCGTGTCATTCACGATCACTCCCGTCACCGCCAGCATGCCACAGACGCTCATGCTACTGAGCGGCATGGAATGGAACAGATGTCCGAGCACCGCCCCCACAATCCCGAAGGGCACGACCAGCAGAACAATGAACGGCTGCGTGTAGCTTTTGAATGGAATGGCCATCATGGCATACATCCCGAGAAGAATGATCGCGAGCGCCCACTTACCTTCACTGGCTCCTTCCCGCTGAGCACGCGCTTCGCCCTCGAAGCTCCACTGAATATGAGGATGGCTCGCCAGTAGGTCCTTCACAAAGACTTCTGCATCCGCACGCACCTTCGCCGGATCCGTCGTGGCTTTATTGACATCGGCGGTGATGTTTATGGCCCGCCGACGATCCACGCGCTTGATGCTGGTAAAGCTTTTGCCGACCTTGGCTTCCGCCACCCTGGAGAAAGGAATCTCCAGACCACTCGCTGTGCGCACCCGCATGGTTTCCAGTGTCGCTAAGTTTTTACGATCCTGTTTCGGATAACGCAGCATCACCTTCACCTCATTCCGCCCGCGCTGGATGCGCTGCACTTCATTGCCATAAAAAGCCTGTCTTACCTGACGCGCAAGGTCACTGACAGTGACCCCAAAGGACTGCGCTTCAGGCTTCAAACGGAGCTGGATTTCATTGCGTCCACTGTCCAGGGAATCAGTCACATCGAAGACTCCTGAATAAGTCGAAAGATGCGCCTTAATCTTGTCCGAAATATCCAGCAACTCCTCGGGATCTGTGCCGGAAAGCTGAATGTCGATGGGATCTCCACTGCGAATGATTTCCGCTCGAAAATTTAACTCCTCAGCCCCCACGATGTTGCCGATACGCGCCCGCCAGTCGCTGGCCATATCGACCGTGTTCACTTTCAGACTCCGTTCTTCGGGACCGTAGGTTTCAATATTCACTTCCCCCAAGTGAGAGCTCCCTGTGCTTCCACTGCTGTTGCTACTGCTCAGCCGGGTCGTGCCCGTAGTGGCAATGATCGCACGAATGACCGGCTTGCCATCGGGTCCCACGTAGTCCTTACGCATCTGCTCGGCGATCTCATAGATGCGCATGATATGTGCGTCTGTGACTTCAAACGGGGTGCCATCCAACATGGTTAGGCGAGCCTCGATCCTCTCACTCTGCACACGCGGAAAGAAGATCCACAGAATACGCCCGCTAAAGAAGAATCCGCATAGGACGATGAGCCCGCCAAAGAAGGCCGCTAAAGCGGTGTAACGATGATGCACACACCACCGCAAGGCAGGCCGATAAAAAAGATCCACGAACTTACGCAGCATTCGCTCTGACCAACGATGTAGCGGGCCCAAGATGTCCGAGGCTCCACTTAGGCCCGGCACGGGATGGGAAAGATGCGAGGGCAGGATGATCTTCGTCTCCACCAGAGCGATCAACATCACGAGGATGAAGACGATGGCGATTGGCTTGAACATCATGAGGAAATCACTGGACCCCATGGCCATGGGCAAGAAAGCGATGACCGTCGTCAAAACACCAAAGGTAATCGGCACCGCCATTTCCTTCGTTCCCTGAATGGCTGCATCTAGGGGGGAGAGTCCGCGCTGCCTGAGGGTATCCACATGCTCTGAAATCACGATGGCATCATCCACCACGATGCCTAGCACCAGGATGAATCCGAACAACGAAGACAAGTTAATGGCGACATCAAAATAAGGCATCAGCGCGATCGCACCCAAAAAGCTGGCCACCATCCCCACCGCCACCCAAAACACCGCATCTAAGCGCAAAAACAAGCCCACACAGAGAAACACCAGAATCAGGCTGCTCTGGGCATTTTGGAGCAACAGATTGATACGCCCTTTGACGATCTTCGAACGGTCACTCCAAAACTCGATCTGAACGCCATCAGGCAGACGTTTCCGGGACTCTTCAATGTAGGTTTTCACCGATTCGGCGATGCGAATCGCGTTCTGGCCGCCCTCACGCATCACATTCACCACGACACAACGTTTGCCATTCAACCGGGCCAGCAGCGGGTTCTCATTGAAGCCATCCTGAATGAGAGCGATTTCCCCAAGCGTGACCTTGGTGCCATCTTCGCGAGTCAAGACCACCACATTGGCATAGTCCTGGCCGGTGTAGGCTCGGCCTTTCGTACGGATCGACACATCGCCTGCCTCGGTCTGCACCACCCCGGCGGGTAGATCGAGAGCACTATTACGAATCGCCTCACTCACCCGCTCCAAATTCAAGCCATACTTGCGCAACTTCGCCTCAGGAATCTCGATGCCGATCTCATAGGGACGGACTCCGGCGATACCTACATGGGTAATGCCAGGCAGAGCTGAGATCTCATCCCGGATCTGCTCGCCCAATCGCCTCAGGTCGGCCTCTGCCATATCTGCGGCAATCGCCACCGTAATCACCTCATGGAAGTTATCGTCCAACTGGATCGTCGGCTTCTCAGCCAACTCGGGCATGTTCGGAATAGCATCCACCCGGATTTTGATATCGTCCAAAACCTCTCGAGGATCTTTGCCGTCCTCCACCTCGACGATCACCGTGCCACCACTGGATGAAGCCGTGGAGTTGATGTGTTTGATACTGCCCACCTGTTGGATGGACTCTTCGATCTTCAGCACGATCCCTTCCTCGACTTCCTCAGGGTCCGAGGCAGGATAAGGCACCGTGATCGAGATCATCCGGGAGGGTCGATCCGGAAACACCTCCAGAGGCACCCGGTCCGACATCAAGGTCCAAACCCCGCCTAACATCGCCGCAAACATCAGCAAATTAGCGGCGACGTGATTGCGGGCAAACCAGGAGATCATGAGGGAAAAAGCACTGAGGAACGAACGATGATGCGAAGGCGAAGGTTGCAAGAGGACCGCAGGAGAGGCGAGCAGAAAGAAAGTTTGGCCGAGAGATTTCTGTGGGCTGCCGAAGATCTCTTGCTGACCCGAGGCTTGCAGTCTCGTAAAACCGGAAGACCATCCCTTTTCCTTTCATCATGAGTTCCCCCTCTTCCATCGGTGTCCTCGGACTCGGTATCATCGGCAGCCGCGTGGCTGAAAACCTCCGCCAAGCTGGGCATCAAGTGCATGTCTGGAGCCATACTGCGCGCGCTGTTTCGGGGGCCCTCCCTACCCCTAAAGCCGTGGCGGAAGCGGCTCAAGTCATCCAGATCTTCGTCCGTGATAGTGAGGCTCTTTTGACCGCCCTGCGAGAGATGCAGTCTGCCCTGGGAACTCAACACATCATTCTCAACCACGCCACCGTCAGCAAGGCGGCCACTCTAGAAGCCGCTCGTCTCTGTCAGGAAGCTGGAGCCGCATTTCTGGATGCGCCCTTCACTGGCAGCAAGATGGCCGCTCAAAATGCCAAACTGGTCTATTACATCGGCGGTTCGATGGAAGTCCTTGATCGCGTTCGCCCCATACTGGAAGTGACTTCAACGAACATCCTGCCGTTGGGTGACATCGGTGATGCCACCGTGTTAAAAATCGTGACCAATCTCGTCACCTCCATCACCGTCCAAGCCGTCGCTGAAGCTGCTGCCATCACCCATAGCCAAGGCATTCCCCTGCCCCAACTGCTGACCGCTCTGCAAAACAATGCCAACTACTCCACGCTGATTGGCATGAAACTCCCCAGCATCATCGCGAACGATTTCGAAGCTCATTTCTCGCTTCGCAATATGCTGAAAGACGCCGATTTCGCTCGCGAGCTCGCCGTGGCTGGTGATCTTGCCACCCCTGCCTTGGATTGCACCGCTGAAGCCATGCGTGCTGGCGTGGAAGCCGGTCAAGGCGACCTCGATTTCTGCGTCATCGGCCAAGTCTGATTTTCATTTCCATGACCGCAGAACTTTATCAAACCCTCCTCACTGAAGGAGCTTGGGTCGATCTTTCCACCCGAGCCAAATGGCGGCTCTCGGGCGCAGATCGCGTGCGTTACCTCAATGGTCAGGTCACCAACGATGTCCGCACTGCTCAGAAAGAACATGCGCTTTATGCCTGTGTCACCAATCTGAAAGGCAAGATCGAGGCAGACATCCATATCCATGTCTCTGCTGATGGAGAGAGCCTTCTCTTCGATGCAGTTGCAGATTTGCGCGAGCCCCTAGGCATGCGCCTAGAACGCTACATCATTGCAGACGATGCCGTGCTGGAAGACATCTCCGAAGAGTGCCAGCTTTGGCACCGCATCGGCTCCGCATCTGGGGAAAGTTTACCCGATGGTCAGACAGTAGAAAACTCCCGGCGCTTCGGCCTCCCCGGCACGGATGTTTGGCTCCCGAGCACTGGCCCCATCCCCGAAACACGGGTGATCTCAGAGGAGGAGGCAGAAACCCTGCGCATTCTCCAAAGGGTGCCCACATGGCCACATGAATTGAATACCGAGACTTTCCCTCCCGAAGCAGGTCTGGAAACGTCCGCCATGAGTTTCACCAAGGGTTGTTACATCGGCCAGGAGATTCTTTCCCGCATCAAAACCACTGGCAAAATGCCGAGACAGCTCGTGGCGTGGAGAGCGCAGACCGCCCCCTCGCCTCAAGATATGATCCAAGACACTCAAGGTCAAAGCATCGGTGTGATCACCAGCGTGACTCAGCATCCTGTAACCAAAGAATTTGTTGGCCTTGCCTATGTTAAACAATCGGCCATCGACACGCCTGGCTGGACCACAGCCTCGGGGATTCGACTGACCAGAACAATGGCGTGAAGATTGCTATTCGATCTGGGCAATATTCGGTCATGAAGCGGTCTTCGGCTCGACCTCACTATTACCTTGAAGCAGGTTCCGAATATTATACAACTTGTCGTTATGAAGCGTCTCACCTCTTTCATCTTCGGCTTGTGGCTGACTAGCTCAGCATGGGCTCTTACCCCGCAACAGGTTGAACAGCTTCAAGACGCCAAAAAACAGTTTGAAGCAGGTTTGATCAGCCAAACGATTTATGAAGAGGTGCAGCGAAAGATTCTGGAGCTGACGCCTCCATCATCTATAAAATCAGAGGCCGCCCCTAAAGTAACAGGTGATCCCACTCAGTCCGCCGTCCTGGCCAAACTAACGAAAGGCTACTGGCGCCTGACTACACATCTGGGAGAGGCTGAGGCGTATGATGGACCTGTTCACCGCTTCAGGTTGGAGAATGGAAAGTTCTCCATCACGCGTTTTAAATCCAACTACAATGACGAGCCTGGCCGTGCCGTAGAACAGCCAGTCAAAGAGCTCATTGTTAAGGATAAGGGGGTGGCATTCAGCTATTTAAAAGACCCAGCGGATCCCAAGTCCGTCGGCATTCTGGAGATCAGCCTCGATGAAAAGGGAGAATTCGAGGTCTCAGGGGTCTTGGGCCCACCTTGGTATTACACCCTGACACCAGCCCCCGTAATGACCAATCGAGAGTGGAACGAGTGGCATCGAAAAACCGACGAAGGAAATGCTTTATCTGAATTGTTAGGCACCGTCTCTGAAATCTGGAAAATCAATGGCGAGCCTGATCATGAACTGTCAGGAGATTGTTTTTTGGTCTGGTATAATGCCGTAGCCGTTCCCCGGACCTACCGATATGATTTTGGCTACACCCTGCGTCCTTTCATCCTCAAAATGAAAACGCGTCCACAAGGGGGTTTTGAAATCGTGTCCTGCTTTGACTACATGCAAAACCAATGGATGGAGTTTCCCACACTCATCTATGAGACCTCTCTGGATGAGACTTATGTGAATGGGGTCATGGAAGGCAAGATTTCGGAATCTGAGTGGAATGAATTCGTGCAGAAGACACGTGCCCGCGACAAAGAGATGGGGAATCGAGCCAAATCTGAGATCCCACTCAAGGACGGAGGCACTCTTCGAGGAAAATCTCCCCACATCAGTCCCCCAGACGAAGACGCTTAAAGGCAGGGTCCCCGGCTGTCTCGTGTCGCTCCGAAAGCGGCACGAAACTGGCTGCTAGGTGAATCCGTCCGTTGTATTGCTGACGGTGACTCCGGTGAACAAAACTTGTCCAACGCCACCTACAGCCTTGTTTCAGGCGTAGATTATCACGTAGAAGTAGCTGCCACCGTCCGTTCCCTTTGATACCCCCTGTCATGTCCACCGCCCTGGAAACACCCCAAGCCGCCCCCGACAAGAAGGTCGAGAAGACCGAGGCTGGCAATTATTTCGTCTCAAACTATCCGCCGTTTTCCTTCTGGAAACCGGATCAGGTGCCTGTGATCGAGCGTGTCTTGGCCCAGCCAGCTCCTGCGGATGTGCCCCTGGGGGTCTATTTTCACATCCCGTTCTGCCGCAAACGCTGCCACTTCTGCTATTTCAAGGTCTATACCGATAAGAATGCGGCTGAGATCAAAGCTTACATCGACGCAGGAATGCGTGAGATGGAGCGCTTTGCGCAGCAGCCTTACATCGCAGGACGAAAAGCTCATTTCGTCTATTTTGGTGGAGGCACCCCTAGCTACCTGAGCGTGCCTCAACTCCAAGATCTGACCAACCGGATGAAAGATCTGGTGAGCTGGGATGGAGCCGCCGAAGTGGCCTTTGAAGCCGAACCAGGCACCCTCAATGAGAAAAAACTGACCGGTATTCGTGAAATCGGTGTCACCCGCCTGAGCTTAGGCGTGGAGAACTTTGACGATCATATCCTGGAAAGTAACGGTCGAGCCCACCGTAGCGGCGAGATTGAGCGCGCCTACAACTTTGCCCGCACCCTCGGGTTTGAGCACATCAACATCGACCTCATTGCGGGGATGATGAATGAAACCTGGGAAAACTGGAAGGACACCGTGGCTAAAGGCATCGCCCTCGGCCCGGATGCGGTGACGATTTACCAGATGGAAGTGCCCTACAACACGACCATCTACAAACAGATGAAAGAAGAGGGCAAGGTCACCGCTCCCGTCGCCGATTGGCAGACCAAGCGTGATTGGGTTAGCTACGCCTTTGATGAGTTCGTCAAAGCTGGTTATACCGTGACAAGCGCCTACACCGTGGTGAAGGATCCGCAGCGTATCAAATTCGTCTATCGTGATGCCCTCTGGGAAGGCTCCGACCTGCTAAGTTGCGGTGTCGCCTCCTTCGGTCACCTGAGTGGTGTTCACTATCAAAATCAAGCTGAAGTCGGTCCCTACATGCAAGCTGTGGATGCGGGGCAGTTGCCCATTTTCCGAGCTTACGAAACCAACGCCGAAGAGCGGTTCGTGCGAGAATTCATCCTGAAGCTGAAGCTAGGGCACAGCGAATTCGCCTACTACCAGCAGAAGTTCGGGCAAGATCCTCTGAAGTTCTTCAATCAACAATTGAACTACCTGCAGAACGAAGGTTTTGCCAAACTCACCGATAAAGACATCACGCTCACTCGTGACGGTCTGCTTCAAGTGGACCGCCTGCTGCATGAATTCTTCCTGCCCCAGCACCGCCAGTATGCCCGTTACACTTGACGCTCCCCAGCGCTCCGCAGCCACGCGTGAAGACGATCTGGCACCCCTGGTGTTCTTTTACGGCATCGGCAGTGCGCGTCCGCGTGTGACCTTCGTGGAGCCCGAGGAACTCCCTGACCAGGAGCGATGGCTCCTGGTGCATGACATCGATATGACGCCACGCCTCCGTGAAGGCCATGGCTGCGAGATTGACTTGGACGTTCATGCCCGGGCTCGCATCGGCAACTACCTTGTCCGAGCCAGCGTGCTGAATCGCCGGAGTGATGGAAAACCCGTGGAGTTCGGAGCCATTGGCATTCACCTGGATCTCCTGCCCGAAGAAGCTCAAGCCTTGGTCATCGAAGGCCGAGTGCCGTTCGGAGCCATCCTCGAGCAGTATCAAGTGCCGCATAGCAGCCATCCGCGAGGTTTTTTCCGCATCGCAGTCGATGCACGACTGGCTGAATTGCTCGGTGCCACCAGTGGTCAGATCCTCTTTGGCCGCTGCAATGAACTGCGTCATGACTGCGGTCGTGTGCTCGCTGACGTGGTGGAAGTGCTTCCGCGCGGGCTTTGAAATCGACCGCGAGGTGCTGTATGTCATCGCAGTCAGCACTTGCATCCATGCGGCAAGCATTGTCTTCAAAGAGATCTCATGCCCACCTCAGATCAGACTTTCGGCGAACCGTTCTTTGACAAGCTCATCCTGCATTTGGATGGCACTCACGGAGGGCCCATGAACATGGCGGTGGACCAAGCTTGGCTCGAGCAGAGCGCCACCCCCGTCTTACGCATCTACACTTGGGATCAGCCAACTGTGACCATGGGCTATGCACAAAGTCTGCCGAAACTTCAGGATTCACTCCCCGGCTGGCCGGTGGTGAGGCGTTGGACGGGCGGAGGTGTGGTGCTGCATAACGAAGACTACACTTACTCCGTCATCGTTCCTTGCACCGATCCCTGGGCGGAAACACCGGCCGTAGAGAGCTATCGCCGAATTCATGGCGCCCTGGCTCAAGCCTTAGCGGAAAGCGGTTATCCCGGCAGTCGCCTCGCCGAGCCAGAAGACGTCATCGAGGCCCCCTTCTGTTTCGTGGCGCCCGCAGTCCATGATGTCATTCTAGGTCCCGTGAAAGTCGCAGGTGCAGGCCAGCGCCGCGGCAAACTAGGCCTGCTGCACCAAGGCAGTGTGCAACAGGTGCAAATCGCTCCTGACTTCTGGGCGCAATGGGCTGCAAAACTGGCGAGAGAAGTGCTGATCATCGAGACAACACCCGAACCCATCATGACTCGCGCGACCGATCTGACGAAACGCCGCTACAGCCTACCTCAATGGCTGGCCGAGCGTGATGACCTGCTTTAAGTCGGATTCTTTTTTCAGTCCCCCATGCTCATCTTCGTCTATGGCACCCTCAAGCGTGATGGCTCCAACCACCATTGGATGCAGGGTCAGAAGTTCGTCGCAGAAGCCTCGACAGAGCCACACTACCGCCTCTACGAACTCGAAGGTTATCCCGGCATGGTGTCCACCTCGGACGGCCTCAGCATCCAGGGTGAAGTCTGGGAAGTCGATGCTGCAGGACTCCACAGGCTCGACCTCCTCGAAGACACCGCCAGCGGCGAGTATGTCCGCGAACGCCTACCCATGCAGCCCCCCTTCGATACCCAACATGTGGAAGGCTACCGCTACCTACTGCCCATCGATGGCAAAAAAGATCTCGGGGATAACTGGCTGATTGATCGCCCGTTCTAAAAAAGAACATGCCTTTCCTGCCATCGATTATTCGGCAGGTATTTCCTTGATCAGCATCGGCACCAGTTCACGCATGAAATTCTTCAGGTCTTCCAGCACATTCAGCTCCGCAAAGGGGTCCTGATACCCCAGAGGTTGATCCTTCATGGGAGCGAAGAAGGACATCAGCGCCCAGCGGTGGTCGATGTTACGCAGCAGCGCGTCCGAATAAGAATAGGCCACGTGCTCATCATAGGAGGCTGCCGTGCGCCCTTGAGATCCCTGATACCAATAGACATTGATTGCACGTGTCCGCACGACCATCCCCTGCTCGTTTTGCACATCTCGATGCATTGTCAGCAGCGTGGCCCGCACCGGTTGAGGTAATCCACACTCAAACTCAATCTGGGTATTGCCATTGATCACCCAACCTTGCCCTGGCAGACAGATTTGCGGCTCGTGCAGAGACCTCTTCACTGGCCCGCTCAGCACCACGGAGGCCAGCACGGGACTATCCTTGGCGAAGTAAAACCGACGACCAATTTCCACGCCTTCATTCAAAGCTTGACGCTCAATGGCCTGCATCGGCATCTCTCGGCTGGCATAGTTCCCGAGCCGCTCCGGCAGTTCCAGGCTCACGGGCGGCGGCCCCACGCGATAAGTCGTGTCCGTCATGGCACATAGCGCCAGGCCCCCGCCACAGATCGCCACGGCAACGCCTAGCCGAATCCACGGGCTTCGCGGCGGTAAAACTGCAGCTTTCGAGATAATCTCAGGCGTCGCGGGATCGCTTGCAGCCACCGCTCGTTTCCGCCGTCGTGTCTCCCAGCGTTCCAACACCGTGCCCAGGGCGAACATGCCCGCCAAAGCCACACCAAAGACGGCAAACCCCGCCAGCGTGTGAAAGGTGCTCATCTCCTGCTGACCACCGATGTTTCTCCCGACGGCGAAGTCCATGCCAAACCAGCGACTCCCGACCGTGAGCAGGATCATGCGCACGAAGTTGCCTAGGACCGCGAGAGGAATGGCGCTTGCGAAGAGAATCCCCCGTGGCAGCCAGGACTTCAGCGTCAGCCACCCATAGAGAGCACTGATCATCAGGAGCGAAAACAAGGACCGAATCCCACTGCAAGGCTCCTCCACATCCAGCTTGAAGAGATCTCCCTGAGCTAGGCCCCGCGCCGCGTCCGCCGCCGAGTGCAGCCCCGTGCCATCCCGCACCACATCCATGCCGACGACATTGAGAAACCCTGCCGAAGCCTTCGCCGTGAGAATGCGTAGTGGAAAAGCCAGCCGACTCTCTAGCGGTACCAGCGGCCACATGAACATCAGAAAGGCCCAGGGAAAAATCAGCCAGCGCAGCCAGTGAGGCCCCGCCACCAGCAGGATAAAACCCAGCGAAACAAGCTGCACCGCCATAAAGCCCGGATACCCCGTATCCACCTTATAGCCAGCCCAGTAAACCAACATCCCCACCACCAGAAGGGGCACCCCGAGCCAAGAGCCACGCAACGTCAGCCGGACCAGTTCATCCCGCATCCGCCACACCAGCCAGGCCACGATAGGGGCCACGAACAAACAGTAAATCCATTCCGCATCCGCATCCGCCTTGTTCACCACCCCCATCAAGATGCTGGAGCGTCGATCAAATTCCCAATGCTGATACGGCCACAGCACCGCCAGAACCAGTAGCAGCAGCCCACCTACCCCCCACACGATCGCGCTCATCCATGATTCAGGCAGGGACGAGGCAGCGGCGGCGCTTGGCGATGGAGGAGATTCACTCATGGTCAAAAAAGGCTCAGCAGGCGACGGTTCTCTTCGATAGGCACAAACCCAGCGTAGAGACATTTCATGCCTGCCACAGCGTCAGACATCTGTCCATGTTCACCGCTGGAATTTATGTGATCTACGTTTACAAGTTTCAAAATGTCTGAATCCGCCCCCACTTCTTCCTCGCGTAAACCCCTGCTCGCAGATGCGCCCCCGACCTCCGAGACCGCCTCGGTGCCAGCCCGAGTCTTGGTCACCGGAACCCCGAACGTGAGGCAGGAGCCGACGACAACGCGCGGAGCCGCGCCTACCCCAGCCACTCCAACTCCCAGCCCTTGGACTCCCGCTCTCATCCTCGGCGTCGTGCAGATCGGCCTATTGGCTGGAGCCCTCGCCTGGGGTGGAAATTACCTCAGTCAAAAGCTCACCAACTCCCGCATTGGCACCAGCGGAAGCGAATCCACCACCCCAGGCGATACAGCCAGCCTCAAAGTCGCCTTGGATAAAGCCACCGCCCAGATCTCCGCCCTCCAGCGCCAGCTCGATGCCCAGGGTGAAGAACGCGCCAAGACCCAGAGCCGCCTCCAGGAGATGGCCGACCGCATGGCCCTCGTCATCCAGCAGAGCTCCTTCTCCACCACGGGCGAGACACCCCGTGTCTCTGCGTCTGATGCCTCCCAGGTCGCCGCCATGCTCCCCAGCGTCAGTCCCGCTACGGCCGAGCTCATCCTTATCAAAGAGCGCAACCGCCTCACCACCTATGCGGACAAAGCCATCGCCACCGGCAGCCGGGCTGACCTCCAGGCTCTCGTCGAGGCCATGATGGACCCCGCCATGAAACATCTCCTCCACGCCGCACAGGCCGAGTTTAAACGCGTGCAGGCCTATTACGACATGGGCATCAGCATCGACCCCGGCTACACACTGCCCGTGCGTGACCTCTTCAAAGACACCCCCGTCTCCCGCGAGGCCGACCTCACCCCCGCCCAGCTTCATACGCTGCTTCAGGACACCAAACAACCCTGGGAAGCCCGCCTGCGCGCGGCCTACCTGCTGCGCTCCAGCAACGATCCTGAAACCAACACCCTCCTGCTCAAAGCCCTCAAAGAAGACCCCATGCTCGACGTGGCCAAACAGGCTCAGATCACCTTTGAAAACCGTGTCGGGCGTAAGTTTCGCCTCTTCGACATCCCCGCCATCGAATCCTGGTGGCAAGCCCAAGGCGGCGACAAACCCGTGCTGAAGATGAAGGAGCCTGGAAAGTAAAGGACAGGGTATTTCCCTCACGCGATTTCCCAAACTCGATAGTTAGGCAAGTAGTCTCGTCTAACAACACCATGCTCAGGGCCATTCATGCGATCTTCGACACGAGCGACTTGCCGTGCATCGAGGCTTTTCGAAAGCGGTTTGATCCCTTGTTTCCCCACATCCAGGCGCACTTGACCGTGGTGTTTCCGTTTGATCTCCCCGTCTCGGATGAGGCGCTCCTCGCTCACGGCCAGACCTGCACAGAAGGTCTTCGAGCCTTTAGCATGGAGCTGCAGCGTGCTGAATGCAGTACCGATGATCATTTCTGGCTGTCTGTCAGACCATCCCCGACCTTGGAGGAACTCACGCGACGGCTCCATGAGGGACCGCTAGCGCCGCTGGCGGTGAGGCAGTTCGGCGCGACACCTCACATCACCCTGGCGCGGCCACCACTGCCCCCTGATCTTCAGGAGGAGTTCCTGAAGCTCTCGCTCCACTTTCCCTTCTCGCGAACGATCACTTCGATCCTACTCGAGGCGATTGAACCCGAGGGTGGATCTCTGGAACTCGGCCGTTTTTCACTGCCCGAATAGAGGCCTCCGATTGGCCCCATCCACCCAAGCTCGCGTGGGAAGCGCTAAGGCTCCCCACCAAACCTCCTTGCCCTGAGGGGCGGGCCTTGCTAGGGGTGAGGGCAACTGCATGACGCGTGCCCGTTGGTTCATCGCTGGCTCCTGGCTCTTGCTGTTCTGGCTGCTGGCCGGGGCGGTCTGGGGGCCTATGCTTGAGCGGCGGCTGGCCCGGCAAGCGCTCTCGCTCACGGAAACGGTGCAGACGGGTTACCCCGCGGTGGCGGTGAGCTTCAGTGGCCAACAGGCCCAGGTCATAGGACGGGTGCGCCATGAGGCAGAGCGTCGTGAAATCGTGGCCAAGCTGGCGAAGGACGTGCGCACACCGGGCTGGCTGAGCGGTGGACTCAATCCGGTGACAGGGGTGCGAGATGATTTGGAAATCGCCCCCTATCCCGCAGGCTGGCTGTTGCTAGCAGGTCAGGGTGAGCGCGGCAGGCTCTTAGGCAGGCTAGCCAGTGAGTATGAAGCGCGAGATGTGGGACGGCTGATGGAAGATCTCTGGGCGAAGGCGGGCGGAAGGCTGGTGCCGGACGTGCAGGTGGATCCGACTCGCTTTGATGAAGCACCAGGGATCACGAAGACTCTGGATGACTTGCCCTCCCCACGCCCACATGCGGGAGGTGATGGCGCGCAAGTGCAGGTGGCGAGCCTAGGCGGCGGATGGGAACGTCTGACGCTGGATGCCGCGGATGATCTGCTGCGGGAGAAGCTGAAGACCTACCCCATCACGGAGGACGAGTGGCAGCAGGTGGTGAAACCGACCCTGGATCAGATGCGGCGCTATCAGACCGAGGAGCGTGCGCGCATCGCCGAAGCAGAGCGTCAGGCTAAGCTGGCCCCGCCCCATGTGTTTCTGGCGGCACGGGATCAGCGGGTGCTGCTGCGAGGAGAAGTGGCCAGCCTGAAGATCAAGCGCGAGCTGCTGAATACGGTGATTGCCGCGTTTCCCGAATGGCGGGTGCTGGATGATCTGCGGGTGAATGCCCGGCGGCGTACCGTGGCCGAGTTTGGCCCTATCACCACCGCTCTCCTGCCCCTGAGCCAGGAAGCCGGGGCGGATAAATCTCTGGCCTTGGGTTTATCTGGAGCCGCTTGGGCTTTTGTGGATTGGCAGGTGGGAGAGACCGCTCAGCCCTGGAAAAAACTCCTCCCGCCCGATCTCCCCCCTGCTCTGCTTCAGGCGGACAGCCGCATGGTCACTCAATGGCTCCAAGGCAGTGCCCAGGGCATCCCCACACTGCCGATTCCCGCGCAGCCCAGCTTTCTCACGCTGACCCTGCTGCCGGATAAAGTGATCCTGGCGGGGCAACTGGCGGAGGAGCCTCTGCGGGCGCGGCTGGTGGATGCGGTGAAGAATGCTTACTCAGTGCAGACCGTCATTTTCTCGGAGGCGCTGCTGGCTCGCGGCACCTGTGCACCGACGGCGGATGTGGAGCAGACCGTGCGCAGTCTGCCTCCCCTGCCCAAAGCAGGCGAGCCGCCCGTGCTGGCCTTTGCCCGCCCGGGGCAGGACTGGAAGAGTCTGCCTGCGACCCCTGCCCTACTGGAGGCTGGGGCTCTGGCCAGGTCACCTCTCCTACCAGCTGATTTCCCAGGCGCCATGGCGGAGGATACTTTCGCCTCAGAGGCCTACGACCATCTGCGCCACTACTGGCGCCCCACCCAGGACACGACGACACGTACACGCTGATTCATCATCATGGAAGGTTTCTACTGGCTCCTGCTTCAAACCCTGCCGCTGCTGACGGCCTGTGCCGCTGTCTTTTTCATCCTCGGCTGGCGCTGGCGGGGTCAAACCCCAGGTCTGCCAACTCCGGCAGAGCCCACTGAGCAGATCGACACAGCAGACATGGAGGCCGCCGCCGCCCGTAAAGAACGTGACACAGCCCGTGCCCTGGAAGCCGAGGTGCGCAGTGCTCTGGCCAATACCCAAACCGAACTGCAAGAAGCGCTGGACCGGCAAACCCAATTGCAAAAGGAAGTGCTGCGCCTTTCGGATGAGCAGAAGGAAACCCAACAGCGCCTCCAGACGACACAGAGCGAGTTGGAACAAGCCCGAGCCCACCCCCCATCAGAAGCCGCCACGACCAGCGTCCCCGCCTCCGAGGCCGACAAAAAAACCCGCAGTTCCCGCAACCCGAAAGGCAGTGCCTCCAGCAAGGGTAAATCCACCAAGCCCAAGGCGAAGAAGGCAGCTCCAAGGAAAAAGTAGTTAGGCGAGCGTATTATCGGTTCGTGAAGTCACGCCCGGAAACCCAGCCAAGGCCCTCACCGTAACCGCGCCTCGATCCAGTTCGTGAGGTCATGCGTGACTTCCTCCTTTTGCACATCGTGCAGCAGCAGGTGATAACTGCGGGTATACCAGAGCAAGCGTTTGCGGGGAGATTTGACTTGGGCAAACAAGGTCTGAATCTGATCCGCTGAGCACAGAACATCGTTGGGAGATGCCAGGAAGAGCACCGGCATGCGCAGACGTTTGACAGCCGAGGGATTGGCATCCAGAAGGCGGCCAATCTCAGTGAGCAGACGCAGGGTGAAACTGTTGATATGGTGTTCCGTCACCGCCATCTGGCTGCCATGGGTGGTATTGCTGGTAACTTGGATTTTCTTTTCATCCACCCCGGCCAGATCTCCAAGGGAGTAGCGGGAGCGTGGTGAGAGTGTGGCCGCCGTCTCCAGGAGCCAGCGGCGGAAGCCTGAGACGGTGGTGCGCAGCCCTGCCACAGGCGAAGCTAACACCAGCAGAGCGGGATCGCGGCGATCATTGAGTCGATTGGCCGCGGTGTGAAGGCAGATCAAGCTACCGAGGCTTTCCCCATACCAGATGATGGGCACGCCGGGATGCTTCCGCCGCACCAGGAGATGAAAGGTCTCCATATCCCGCAGCCACTGGCGTGAGGATTGGATATCACCGCGATCAGCCACCACCGGGTCTTTGCCCTGACCGCGCAGGTTGTAGGCATAGACCATGTAGCCATGCCGTGGCATTTGATCTCCCAGGAACCAGAAGTCCGTCGAGGCACCGCTGAGCCCATGAACGGCGATGATGATGCCACGTGGTTGACTCCCCTCCGGCACAGGCCAGGTCTGATAAGGCATGATCTTGCCATCATAGGTTACCCACTCCCCTTCCCGCAACACAGGGCGGGGCTGCACCTTCGGCAGGCTGGAGCAGGCACTGAGGACTGCCAGAAGCAGGAGACTGAAGACGAGCTTCAGGCGGGCCGGGATCATCATGCATCAGTATTTCCCAGCATTGGGAAGGATGACAAGACCGCATTTACAAACTCCACCTGAGAGCGAACACGATCATCGAAGCTGAATTCCGAGGGGGTCTCATACGTGAGTGTAATGGGGCAGCCCATCTGCTGGAGTTCAATGGCCTCAGGCATGCCGGGTAAGTTCTTGGGCACTCGGCTGCGCTGGATCACCCCCTTGTTGGCACGATGTCCATCCATCGTCGCTCGTGGATCCGGCAAGATCACACGCAGCCCTGCCATGACGGACTGCATCCACGGAGGACGCATCCGACTCAGCTCATACACATAGCAGCCCTGCCCATCGTAATCCTCATGCAGGCATAGGCTGAGATCAATCAGACGCCCCATCAGCAGCTTCCGCCAGGGTCCACAGATCTCATCAGCCTCCAGATGAAATCGGCGATTGATATCCAGACCGCGATGATCCGCACGTGTATTCAGGATCAGTCCACAGGGATTCAGGCACGGAAGAATCAGAAACCGCTTCTCTTTGAGCAACGTCTCATTTTCCTCAGCCCAAGTCAGCAAACCCCAGGCGGCAGCGGCTTCATCCCCATGCACGCCGGAGGAAAGGTAGATGGCTGGTCCCTCTTGTCCCCTTCCGGTGTCTAACCAATAAATCTGCAAATCCTGAACTCGGGTCAGTGTATTGAGCTTGAGCTTCAAACGCTTGGCCAATGCCTTCCAACGGCTGGCCAACGCGCTGTAATCATGAGCCTGATGCAGGGGCAAAAACGACATGATGAGATCGAAAGGCTAAGGCTGAGCAGCTTTCCAGGCAGGCCAGCCACCTTGAAGCACGTAGCAGTTCTCGACTACGATCAGTTCCAGAAGCTTCTGCCGGATCGTCCGACTAGCTTCGCACTTCTCTCCACCACAGTAGATGACAACAGGTTTATCGGCCGTCTGGAGAATGTCCATGATCTCCAGTAATTGCTCATTGAAGTTCTGTTCATTGAGCAAATGAGCCCCAGGAATATGGCTTTGCGCGAAGACATCCGCAGGCCGCGCATCCAGCCAAATCACCCTCCCCTGCCAGCGTTCCTGAATCTGGGCCAGATTGATCTCATCTTCACGCAAGGGCACCTGACTTAGATACAAAGCCGGAGCGCGGGGGTGAAAGCAATACGTCACTGCGGCAGCGACTGCCGCCAAGGCGAGCAAGATCACAGCTTGAACGACCGCACCTCGAAGGATCATGGCTGCAAAGTGGAAGGCTTCCGATAGACGGAGAAAAAGGCCATCTGCCGCTGATATTTGGGAATCTGGCTATCGGTCTCGATCTTCAAAGCTCCCAGCATCACTTCCGTGGTGTTCGTAGGTTTCACGGTGACTTCGTATTCCCGGCCCGGGCTGATTTCTTTCCAGCTAAACTCCACATTCTGTCGGGTGGAGGTAATGCCCTTGATGACCATGGGTTGATCTCCCGTCATCGTCACTTTCGTGGTCTTGGCCACCGCCTCATCTCCCAACCACCATTGCAAGGTTTTTGGTTCGATCTTGATGACCTCCGGCACCTCCAGGGCGAAGGACACCACCCACTCGGGCTGCTCAGGATCATCCGTCTGCACATGCACGGACTTCTCATGCCGACCCACAAAGCTGGACACCTGGAATTCAGCCTTACCCGTGCCTTTCTCCCCGGGCGCATAGACTGCCTTGTCCAGCGTGGCACTCAGGCAACTGCAGGCACTCTCGATGCCAAGAATCTTCACCGGCTTACTGCCCTTGTTATGAAAGACAAAGGTTGTGCTCACCGAGGTATCCTCCGGTTTCGGTTTCAGTTCAATCACCGGAACCTCCGTGGCCAACTCCCCCATAGCCAGGAGAGGGAGGAAACAGCCGAGGAGAACTGGAATGTGCACTTTCATAAGAAAATCTGGCCTTGGCCCGCAGGTCAGTCAATCGGACAAGATACGCCAGGAACGAAGATCAGTATCCAGGCTTTCAGCGAGAAAATCGCTTCCTCATCAGGCACTCACCACCGTTTGGCTCTTGGCTTCATTGTTTTCTCGGGATTTCTTGCGTGCCAAGGAAACAATGTGGTTGCAGGCCTCCATGCAAAGCAGAGACATGCACTTCTCAGGTGCCACTCCCGGCACCTGACCGGCTTCCGGACCGAGCTTAGCGGCAGCCAGTCCCGTCATGGGCTGGGTGTCATCCAGCGTCCAGGTGATGCGGCGCAGACAGCCAGTGGCGGTCTGGCAGAAATTCCCAACCATCTCGCAAGCCTGAGCATCGGTGATGCCATTGGCAAAACGATACATCCCGGTCTGCCGACCTAACAAATGACGCAGCGGCACGGGCTTCAACTTCCCCTCTTCCTGAGCCAACAACATGCCGACCGCAGCGGGGTAAAAGAACTCCAAAGCCAGGAGTAGCTCCGCCACGTCCCTAACCTTCAATAGCCACCCCTGAATCAAAGTGGGAGCGGTCTTAATGGGGCGAAACTGCCCCTGCGCGTCATAACGAGCGATTTCACGAGCGCCTGCGGGTTCGGTGTAGAGCTTCAAACCGTTCTCACGCACCTCGGCATCTCCAAGATGCCGGAGCTCATAACCTGTCTCCGCCGTGCTGATGTGCACCTGACCGATGATGTTTCGCCCCGCTCGCAACCACTGTTCCAGAGCCGCCTTCAAAGAATCCTCGGGAGCGGAGGCGGCGGTGTGGGCAATCCCGTGCCGAGCATCGAAGTCATGAACTTGATCGAGGATCACGTCCGCCATCAAAGGCTCCGTGCCGATGGCGCTGCTGTAATAGAGATTGCGCCCATGCAGCGGGATGGGGTTGTGCCGGAAAACATCCATCTGGCTCAGGGCCTGGCCGGGCTCCTCCTCCATGCCTAACAAGACGGGGATGTCCTGGAAGCTGTGTAAACCATCCGCGATGAAAAACGGCACCACCACGACATTCGGGGCCTTGGTCATCTGGTACCAATCCGACACCAAAGGAGCCTCCTCCATGTAAGCATCCATCACCTCCGCAAAGTCATACCCCTGGCGAATCAACTGCACCTGATCTTGAATCGCCTTCGTGGAGTTGTCATTCAGGTTCGTGCCATGGCCGACAATGATCAGGCTGGTCTCTTCCCTTGGCACCCCAGGAGCCACTTCATCCGCACGCTGGAGGAGGAGGCGGGTCATATTGGGGTGGATCCCCACGGGGTCACAGTAATAGATCGTGCGTCCATCTCGCTTCGTCACCGGGCCGTCCAGGCGGAGTTCCCGAGGCAGCACCTGCTGACAGAAATACCCCTCACTGATGAAGTTGGGCACGATGTAGATCACGTCACTATCAACAGACTCAAACACCTCCCGCATGGAAGGCTCTTCCTTCCAGAAACAGCAAACCACTTCACGGAAAATCCCGCGCTGGCGGATGGTGTCCGCATGCAGATGCGTGGGAGCGCTGGAGTCAGGATTCAGCGTCGAACCGTGACCGACGAGGATGAGGGCGGCGTGGGAGTAATCGTTCAAAGCGGAGAGGAATACGCCTCCACTCAAAGCATAGACATGCCGAACTCACAGCAAAAACTCATCCTCACTTGGCGTTGATGCATCTGGACCGCCTCCATCATGGCGTGCCAATCACCTCAAACCGTCCCCAACCTTCATGCGTCCCCTGCTCATTCTCCCCCTTTTGGCCGCCGCCAGCCTCCAGGCTGCGGACCTGCCCCGAGTCCCCGCCAAGTCCATTGCCGAGAAAAAAGATCTGCTGTTTTCCGATGATTTTCAAAAAAGTGAGCTCGCCATGCCTTGGCACAAGGTCGTGCCTACCTTCACGGTGGAGGAAGGGGCCCTCAAAGGCACTCAAACCCGTGATGTGACCATCCCCGCCGCCAATGGCAAACCGGAGGTCAAAGCCCACGCTGCCGTTCACGGCCTGGAGATCCCCTCCAAAGATAGCGTGGTGGAGTGCAAGATCCGCTTCGAAGGCGCCAGCATGATCGACGTCGAGTTCGATGATCGCAAATACACAGGAGCGCACTACGGCCACCTTTGCCGTGCCCAGGTGCGTTTGAACGGTGTCACCATCATTGATGAACGCGATGGCAACATGCGCAACGACATCCGCGAGATGCGCAATGACCCCACCAAAAAGGACGAGGTCAACAAACTGCTGAAAGGCCGCCAAGTGACCTATCCTGCAAAGCTGGAAACCGGCAAGTGGTATGACCTAGTCGTGGAAACCGTGGGTGATGAGATGCGTGTCACCATCGACGGCAAACCAGCGGCTTATCTCAAATCTTCCGGCATTGCCCACGAAACCAAGTCCAAAATCGAACTCGGTGTGGCAGGCAAAGACGGTTTCTTTGACGACGTGAAAGTCTGGAATGCTGCGCCTGCGAAGTAGCTTTCTACTTCCACACGAGACCCACTCATGGTTCCTCAAGCCAAAGGACTTCCGCGACCCGGAAGTCCTTTTTTGTATTCAGTCCCCCTGCCGACGGATCGTCGCCCCGAAAAAAATTCGTCTGGGGGTGTCCGATCACGCCGCATCCGTTCGTCGAGTCCATGACACCCCATTCATCTGCCATGAATACCACCATCACCCCATGCCTCTGGTTCAATGATCAAGCCGAAGAGGCTGTCGCCTTCTACCTGAGCATTTTTGAAAATGCCAAAATCACCGACACCACTTACTACACCGATGCCGGGACCGAGGAGCATGGTCACAAGGCCGACACCGTCATGACCATCGCTTTTGAGTTGAATGGCCAGACGTTCACCGCCCTCAACGGAGGACCTCATTTTACCTTCAATGAGGCCATCTCCTTCCAGATTCCTTGCGATACCCAGGAAGAGATTGACTACTATTGGAATCGTCTCGCTGAAGGCGGCCCCGCTGAAGCTCAGCAATGTGGATGGGTGAAAGACAAATACGGAGTCTCGTGGCAGGTCTTCCCCAAGCGCCTCGTCGAACTCACCCTGGATCCCGACCGAGACAAGGCGCGGCGGGTCATCAAGGCCATGCTCGCCATGAAAAAGATCGTGCTCGCCGACATCGAGAAAGCGGCTGAAGGGTGAGAGCATCACCTCACCACGATCTGCGCCCGCTGAAAGCGATCATCAAACGTCGCGGGCAGGCGGATGGCTCGATGCAAGAGGTCCAGATACTCAGCACAGGGAATCTCGTGACCGCCAAACATAGCGAGGTGAGGTGTGGTCCATTGGGTATCATGGACGATGAACCCCCGCTCTTTCAGCCGCCATTGCAGGTGGGTTAGAGCGACCTTCGAGGCCTGCGTTTCCCGGCTGAACATGCTTTCGCCAAAAAAAGCACCTCCAATCGCGATGCCATAGACGCCCCCGACGAGCTTCCCTTGCCGCCAAGTCTCCACACAGTGTCCGAAGCCTAACCGATGCAGTTCCTGATAACTGTCCAAGATCGTATCGGTGATCCAGGTGCTTTCTCGGTCGGCACAGCCACGCATTACATCCCCAAAGGCGGTGTTCCACCGGATTTCAAAGGGGTGGCTGGGCAGGTAACGCTCAAACCGCCGCGGCAAATGAAAATCCTCAATGGGTAAAATGCCCCGATACGGCGGACGAAACCAAGAGATGCGTCCATCCTCATCTCCCATAGGAAAGGCCCCTTCGCAGTAGGCGCTGAGGAGTTGGACAGGATCGAGCATCGATTGATTTGGAATGCGATAGGAATAAAAGAAGCGGAGCCGTTTGCAAACGCGTCCACAGGCTTTCCTCGCTTCTGCACAGGATTTGCGTTCCGCCGCAGGTCTTCGAAACGTTTGTTTTTACGCCTATGATCGAACTCGACCTTACTGGCCCCCATCGTGAAGATGCCTATCGCATTTTAGCGGGGCTCGTCACCCCTCGCCCCATCGCACTCACCACCACGGTGGACTTGGAAGGCCGCGTCAATGCCGCTCCCTTCAGCTTCTTCAACGTGCTCGGAGACAGCCCGCCCATCGTCTGCATCTGCCCCGGAGATCGCGCCTCCGGTGAGCCGAAGGACACCGCCCGCAACATCCGCCTGACCCAAGAGTTCGTCGTGAATCTGGTGGATGAATCCATCATGCAAGGCATGAACCTCTGCGCTGCCAGCCTCCCGCCCGGCGAGAATGAATTGCTCCACGCGGGCCTGACAGCGACCCCTTCCAGTGTCGTTAAGCCTCCACGAATCGCAGAAGCTCCGGCCAGTCTAGAATGTCGCAGCCATAGCATTATTGAGATCGGCGACAATCGTTTGATCATCGGCGAAGTGCTGCGCGTGCATGTGCGGGAAGGTATTTTTGACCCCGACACATGGCTGATCCAACCCGGCGAGTATCACCCCATCGGGCGCATGCAGTCTCCTAACTGGTATTGTAAGACCCAGGATCTGTTTGAAATGAAACGTCCACAGTGAAAACAGAGCCCCGACTGGAGCCTCCCGATCAGTTACCTGACCGGAAACTCATTGCGGAAACGATCCTGGGAATGGTCCAGACTCGCGGTGCCGGGAAAAGCATCTGCCCCTCGGAGGTCGCCCGCCATCTCTTTCCACAGGGATGGCGCGGTTGGATGGAGGTCGTGCGGCAGGAAGCAGGTAAGCTTCAGAGGGAGAGGAAAATCTGCATCACGCAAAAAGGCCAAGAGGTACGTCTTGAAGACACGCGCGGTGCCATCCGCCTAAGCAGCCCTCCGCCAACACACTGAGGGGGCACCCCTGTCAAGATTCCAGACTCCCGACTGACAGAGCCCGATTCAAGGTTGCTTGTAGGTGGCGACGTGCCTAGAATCAGGAGTCTAAACCTTTTTATTTTCTATTCATGAGTCTTTCGCATCTCCTTATCGCCGCCTGCGCCGTGCTGACTCTCGCCTCCTGCGAAAGCACCGGCCGGGTGGATGCGGTGAACCCAACGGTCTCGGAACTCGACCGACTGGATACGCAATGGGGACTCCAGCCTCGTAGATCTCGCGGTGCACCGAAGCGCACCTATCAGTATTCCGCTCCGAGTTCGAACTACAGCATGCCTGCAAGCCCAGCCGCTTCAGCATCCGCCCCTGCACGGGAGACGCTGAATACCGCACCCCCCGCGACTCCGACACCGCAGCTCGACCCAGCGACGGTCAATAGCCTGCGCTAGTGAATGATCTGCCCGAGCTTTTCTTCTCGTTTTCCCCGCCGTGAAGCCCTTCATCCTTCCTTTTTTCCTGCTCGTTCTGGGTCTCAATAATCTGACCGCCCAGGAGATTGCTCCCACTCTGCCGACTCCAGGCATGCCCACTGCTCCCATTTTATCTGCAGAGCCCATTCAGGCCCTCGATAAAGCCGCTGAGCAAGCGCAGCGTGAGCTGTTTGAAGCCGCCGAAAAAGGTAATGCCACCAATGCGGCCCCAGCCACACCAGTGACCAACGGCCCTGTGGTGATCACGACAGATCGCAAGACCACCTTTGCCACTCCGAAGATGGAGGACCCCGCTAGCTGGCCCAAAGACTCTGAGCGGAAACTGGCCGTGATGGAAGTGAGCTTTGGCGGAGCGGTGGAAACCGTGATGTTTGAGCTCTACCCTAACGACGCCCCCATGACCGTCTCCAACTTCATGGACAACTGTGAGACCGGCTCCTACAACGGCCTTGCCTTTCACCGGGCCATTGAAAACTTCTTGGTGCAGACAGGCGATCCGCTGACGGCTGACGAAGGTGCGCGTGATCGCTGGGGCACGGGAGGTGAATCGAAGACCATCCCAGCCGAGATCAAACGCGCTCATCGCAAAGGCTCCGTTGCCATGGGACGCCGCAGTGACAAGGTCAATCCAGGCCGTAAATCCAACGGGTATCAATTCTACTTCTCTCTGGGCAACTACGGCTCGATGGACGGCAAATACACCGTCTTCGGTCAAGTGGTGTCGGGCATTGAGACCTTGGAGAAGGTTGCCAAAATGCCCGTGGACAGCAACGATTGCCCCATCGCTCGCATTGAGATCAAATCCCTCAAGGTCATTGATCACAAAGGCCCGCTCTATGCGAGTGAGCAGCGCACCAACTCCGATGGCCGCAAGTATTCCAAGCCCACTGCCGCCAAGGGATTTGTCGAACGCTTTCTGGAACGCGTCTGGTAGCCCTGCTGCCACGTTTTCTTTGAAACCGTGGCTCCTGACATGAATTACCCTGACCTAGCACGCCGTGTCATCCGCCTCGAAATCGAGGAACTGGAACGGCTGCATGAACGCATCGGCGAGGCTTTTTCCCAAGCCATACAGATGCTGCAAGACTGCCTTGCCACCCGAGGCAAGATCATCGTCTGCGGCGTCGGCAAAAGTGGCAACATCGGCCGGAAACTCACCGCCACCCTTAACAGCACCGGGGCCACCACCGTTTGCCTGGATGTGGGCGATGCTCTGCACGGAGATCTAGGTGTGATCGCTCCGGGTGACCTCGCTATCTTACTGAGCTACAGCGGTGAAACCTCTGAGTTGCTCGGCATTCTGCCTCACCTCAAGCGCCTGGACCTGCCCATGATCGCCATCACTGGCGGTGCCTCATCCACGCTCGCACGCACAGCTCACTGCGTCTTAGACGTCGCCGTCACCCAGGAAGCCTGTCCGCTGAATCTGGCCCCCACCGCCAGCACCACCACCATGCTCGTACTCTGTGATGCCCTGGCTATGGTCCTGCTGGAAGCACGCGGTTTTAAACAAGAAGACTTCGCCCGCCTACACCCCGGCGGATCGCTCGGACGAGCCCTCCTCACCCGCGTGGCCGATGTGATGCGGCACGGGGATCAGGTGGCGATCGTCACTCCTAGCACCACGGTGCAGGACGCCCTGCAAGCGATGACCCAGGCACGAAGCGGTGCCGCCATCGTCCGTTATCCTGACGGCAGTCTCGCAGGGGTGTTTACCCATGGCGACTTCGTGCGCGCCTTTCAGAAAGATCACACCATTGCGCCCCACCCTGTGGCGGATCACATGACCCCGCGCCCAGTCAGCATCCAGGCGGATAAACTGGCGGCCGAAGTGCTCTCCACCCTTCAAAAGAACCGGGTGGACGACGTCGTGGTGATCGATTCCGAAGGCCGACCCGTCGGTCTCGTCGATACACAAGACTTGACCCGGCTCCGCCTCGTCTAACCAACAATGCAATGACAGACACTGAAGAAACACCTATCGTGCGTGATCTCGGCCTCCAGCCTCTGGATGCCCTGATGACTGCTGCCGGCCTGGATAATCATGATATCGTCCAATCCTGTGCCGAACCGCTCACTCACAAAGCGGTTCAACGAGCACGCAAAGGCCGCAGGCTCACCCCGCACATGAAGCGCCGGATTACCGAAGCGTTGAATAAAGCCTTGCGCCAGAAGGCACCGGAAGCCGAGGCTTCTAACCACCGTGTCAAAGACCTCTTCACCTACTGAATACCTGCTTACGGCTCTTCTTAGGAATGAGTGAAGCGGGGCATGGTAAAAGGCCTATGTTGCCTTCAATAGGGCTTGACCCCATCCGCCACGCTTTAGAAAGTCTCTTTTTCAGCCGTGTCTTTTATCTTCTCAGTCATCGCCTATTTGGCATTGCTCTCTCTACTGGCGATCATTTCCGCCACTGAGACGGCCATCCATATGGCGCGTGATCTCGAGCTTCAGGCGGATAGAGCACGTGAAGGCGTGGCACGGAAGCTGCGTAGGATTGTAGCGAATCCCTTCGTCCAGTTGCACCGCACCCTGTTACTCTCGGCCACGCTTAACCTCGCTCTCGCAGCGCTCGGTTTGCATTTGGTATCAGGCCCGATGGTCACCTTCGGTTGGAATCCCTGGATCGCCGCCAGCCTCCTCTTCATCGGCACGGTGCTCATTGGGGACATGATGCCAAAGTTTTTGGCAGCGCGTTCACCCTCTGCCGTCTTGTTGGGCAGCCTGCGCATGCTCAATCCTCTGCGGAGTGTCCTGGATCCCATCTCGACTCTGGCGGATCGCTCGACCGAAGCCCTGATCAGGCGCATCGTGCCTCAACGCGTGAAAACGCGTCTTCCCATCACCTTAGATGAGTTTGAAACTCTGGTGGAAATGCGTGAGGAGCAAGGACTGCTCGACTCTGCGGAGGCCTCGATGATTCGTGAAGCTCTGGAGATCGAACGCCTTACCGTGCGTGACTGCATGGTGCCACGTGTCGATCTCACACTCATGAGCGCCTTTGAGAAGCCGGAGAAAAATGCCGCCGTTCTCGAACAATCTGCGGAGCGCTACGTCGTGGTGTATGGTGAAAACCCCGATGTGGTGGAAGGCATCATCGATACGGTGGCGTGGCGGCTGGCTGGGCGTCCGGCCTGGGCCAACATGCTGAGGCCTGTCGCCTTCGTTCCTGAAACGATGCCCGTTCTTGATGTCTTGGATGAGCACCTGCAAAGCTCTCCTCAGCCCGTTCTCATCGTGGATGAATACGGCGGCTTGGAAGGCATGATCGGTCAGGATGAAATCGCCGACTGGCTCCTCTATGAAGCCGCTCCCTGGCAGGGAGAAGGCGCTGAGATTCGTGATTTAGGAAATGGCCGTTATTTGTTGGAAGGCGGTACCCGCCTGGACGACGTGGCTGAGGAACTTCAAATCGCCCTGCCCGCCAGCGGTGGCCTCGATACCATCGGCGGACTGGTTTTCAATTTGCTCGGTCATCAACCCAAGCCAGGAGAACGAGTGCACCTGGATGAAGCGGATCTCAAAGTGCGCCGTGTTGTGCGTGCGCGTATCCTCCAGGTGGAGTTACGCCTGAAAAAACCCACCTTGGTGGAGGCACTGGAATCATGACTTGGTTCATGCTGTTGATCATTGCTCTGAGCCTCTCCTTCGCTCTATCAGGCTTGGAGAGCGCCGTCATCTCCGTCAGCCGTGTGCGTGTGCGCCACGCCGCAGGAGCCGGAGACCGCCGAGCCGCCCGTCTGCTACCACTCGTGGAAGATCGGGATGCGCTCCTGGGGGCTATCACCGTCACCAATCATGTCACCAACCTGGCGGCCTTTCTCATCATCGCCTGGAAGCTGGTCCGCATCTCCGGACCGTGGGGTTATTTCATCGCGTTTCTCCTAGCTCTTCCCATCTTCTTGTTAGGCCTGGAAGTACTACCCAAGAAACTCTTTCGTCGTTACCCTTTCCGCAGTCTGCGCACCCTGACGCCGCTCGTCCTCTGTGTGGGCTTAGCACGCCCCCTGTTCCGCAGTCTGGCTGCCACGCCCACGGAAGCCACCAGTGTTCCAGATGAAGCCCTGGGGCGAGATGATCTCTATCATCAGGCCGATGTCTTGAGCAAGCAGGGTCAGCTCAGTTCCGGGGCCGCTCGTTTGATCAAACGCACCTTGGAATACCGTCGGCTGCGCACAGGAGCCGTCATGCGTCCACTCACCCGCAGTGTCGCTCTCTCCGGCGATCTGCCGCTGAAGACCGCTTTCATCATGGCTCGCGAGCACGGTGCCACTACCCTGCCGGTGATCGGTGACCAAGGGCAATTTGTCGGAGTGCTGGACCTCGCCGCCCTCCCACCTCACCCACCACCGGACCGCCTCGTGCGCCATCACATGCGCACCCTGGATGCTGTGCACCTGCAAGATAGCGCCCTCCAGACGCTTCAACGCATGCGTAAACGAGCACGCACCCTGGTGCTGGTCTTAAACGATCAGAACGAACCTGTGGGCTTGGCGAGCGAGGAAGATCTGCTCCATCATTTGATGGGCGCTCAAGACTGACCGCCGCCTCAGGAACTTCCTCCCAAGGCCATCCGGTAGACAAGGCTTATTGTTAACTAGAGATGATCTGACGATTCGATCTGTGTCCGATTGACCCTAAAAATTGTCCTTTAACGTCCGGCATGGCCTCCGTTATAAGCGGGTCGATTTCCATCACTCCATGCCACCCAAGAAATTAAACATCGCCGTCGTCGGCCTCGGATTCGGGGCGGAGTTCATCCCCATCTGGCAGCGCCATCCCCATACCACTTGTTATGCCATTTGTCAGCGTGACCCGAAAAAGCTGAAGACCATCGGTGATGCCTTCGACATCGATGTCCGTTACGCAGACTATCAGGAGTTACTCAAGGACCCGAAGATCGATGCTGTGCACATCAACTCCCCCATCCCTGACCATGGCTGGATGTCAATCGAAGCCTTGAAAGCTGGCAAACATGTCGCCTGCACCGTCCCCATGGCGACCTCCATTGAGGACTGCAAAAAAATCTGTGAGCTCGTCAAAAAAACGGGGCTCAAATACATGATGATGGAGACCGTGGTGTATGCCCGTGAATTCCTTTTCATGAAGGAGCAGTATGAGAAAGGCAAGCTCGGCAAGCTACAGTTCCTGCAATCCAGCCATCAGCAGGATATGGATGGCTGGCCCAACTACTGGCCGGGTCTGCCTCCCATGTGGTATGCCACCCACTGTGTTGGCCCCGTGGCAGCGCTTGCTGGCACCCCCGCAGAATACGTGAGCTGCTTTGGATCAGGCACCATCCGCCCGGAATTGATCAAGCACTATGGCTCCCCGTTTGCCGTAGAAACGGCTCATGTGAAATTCAAGGACAGCGATCTCAGCGCGCGTGTCATTCGCAGCTTGTTCGATACGGCCCGTCAATATCGTGAGAGCATCGATGTTTATGGTGATAAAGCCACCATCGAATGGCCTCTCATCGAGCATGAACCTCTGGTCATGCACACGGCCAAACTACCCGAGCACAAGATCCCGAAATTGGTGAAGGCCCCAGATTACGCCAAGCGCCTGCCCAAGAGCATTCGCGACTTCACGACCCAAGGTGTTTACGATCTCTCCAAGAAGACTCACCTCAGCTTCACACAGGGAAGTGGTCATGGCGGTAGCCATCCCCATCTCGCCCACGAATTTGCCATGGCCCTGGTCGAAGATCGTGCACCCTTCCCGAACGCCAAGCAATCCGCCAACTGGACCTGTGTGGGCCTCTGCGCCCATGAGTCCGCCATGGCGGGGGGGAAGATAGTCAAACTACCTGCCTTCACCCTTTAATACCAAAGTGAAATTTAAAGTGGTAAAACATTTCAGCCCACTCCTCACCCCACGAATGTGAGGCGTTATTTCGTTAGGCGGGTATCAGAGGGCCTTGCGGTCCAAAGGACCGCCGGATTCAGCCCAGGGCGAAGCGAAGCAAGCCCTGGGTGCGTGGGAAGAGACCGACATCTCAAAGGTCGCGGCCTGAAGGGTCGCGGGAGAGGGAACGAGAGGCGAAAACATGCCACCCGTTCCCGCGCTCCTTCAGAGCGCGACGAGGGTTGATCAACCGTGTTCGGCGAACCCAGGCCTTGCGGCCTGGGCTGAATCCTGCGGCCCTTCTGGCCGCGCTGATGTTTGATATCCACATGAAATGAGAGGGTAGAAACAGGACTCTCACGCCTCCTCACCTCACCTTTTGCGCCGCGAAACAGCTGGAGTGAGGAGCGGACTCGGTCTTGCCCTCCACTTTGACTCATGATTTCATCAGGTTGGTATAAGGCTTCCACAATCTGGGGCTTCACTCCAAGCCCCAGATCCAAAGCTGTCTCGATCAAGGCTTCTTCTTGATGACCAGCACCCAATCTTGAACCGATTGCTCGTCCGGCTCTGATAAAGGTTTGATGACAAGCAGATCGCCTGATTCAATCCTAGTTAGGCCCGAGGGTTCCCCGGTTGCTGCAGAGTAAGCTTGGAAGTCCACTTCGGAGCCAGGAATCTTCAACCGACTCAACTGCAGGGAAATGGCGTTGTTGGGATAAGCGGGCACATAAACCACCGCCAATGAGCCATCCACGGCCACCGTAGCCATGGGTTTGTTGCCAGGCTTAAGAGCTTCGCCTTCGAGCATGATCAAGGCGTCATCACGACGCAGCTTCGTCCAGTCCAAAGTCTCGATAAACTTCTTCATGACGCCCATCTGACGTGCCCCAGGTAGATCCATCGCTTCAGGCCAGGGAGTCCTAGCATCCGTCTGCTGCTTCCGTTTGGTCAAATCGTGAAACTGCCAGATGCTATGCGTGCCATAGACATGGCCACAGGCCCCGCTGAGAACACTCCACCAAGCGACCCGACGCACATCGTAGTCATCAAACCAAATCGTGGCTTTGCCATCCTTCATGAGGCTGCGGACGGGATGATCTTCATAGCAGGGCTCACCATCCAACGTGGGTTTCAAAGCGGGTAAGGCGAGATTCTTCGCGTTCTTGTCATAGTTGGCAGTCGCCTGCTTCCCATGGCCGCTCTGAAACATGTGAAAGTCTAACCAAGATTCATCGGGCCAGTAATCTGAAGAGTTGCTCCCGCCTTTCGGATGGTAGGAGATCAAGTGCTTGCCACCATCCCCCCGTTTCAGACCAGCCGCCATGGCTCGAATGATGGCCTCATGTGCCTCATTCTCGACCGGACGATCTCCGCCGAGCACCCAGATGATGGGTTTGTCTTGATATCGTTTCGCCAACCACTCGCAGTAAACCTCCGCATTAGCCGGAGTAAAAATCTCAGGCCCCTTTCCCCACTTCTGATTCCACTTATCTCCCCATGTTGGGAGTAGCGCGGTATAAAGCCCCAATTCAGCCGCTTGGTTCACGACCCAATCCACATGTTTAAAATAGGCATCTCGGGGGTGTGCGGGATCATTGTTTTCCAAAGGCATCTCCCCGTAGGCATTCGGCTGATCAAATTCGAACTCAGCCAAGGCCACAGCGAAGATCGTGTTAAAACCTTTATCGGCACGATTTTTCAAATACAGCTGGGTCTCCTCGCGGGTGAGACGATGAAACAATTCCCAAGCCGTATCCCCTAACAAAAAGAAAGGTTGACCTTCCACTGTTTCGAGATGCCGGCGATCTGCCGCCACGCGTAGATCTGGCAAAGTAGCTCCGGCTGACAGGGTGAGCAGGAATAACCCAGCGATGATTCGATTCATCACGCCCTCATATCAGAAGAGTGAGCACTTTGACCAGCGATAGTTCAGCTACGATCGCGATTCAAATCGGAGGCAACCCACCTCGCTCGTTTCGGCTACCGCAGGAGGGACATACGGTTATAGCAGGGGATTTTTTTTGAATGGCATAGGTGCATCCGCAAATTCGACAGAGCACGGCGATACGGCGGCGTTTGGTCTCGCGCCGTTGTTCATGCCAAAAGGTATAGAACCACAGGCTACAGATGGTGGTGACACCGATAAGCATCACCAGCATCACGAGGGGAGCGAGGCCGATACCGATCATGGTTTCCCCCCTTTCTCCTTCACCCACTCAAAGCTGACCTGCCCCCACTGCAACTCGGTCTGAGCAGCCGGAGCGAAACGCATCTGGGTCACGGCCGCATGCAGTTGCTGATGGATTTCCAAATCCTCCGCGACATTCAACGGCAGCGCCATCAACACCTGGCCGAGCGGCCCTACGGCGACTTGGAAACGCGGACGCGTGGCATCGACAAGAGGCACGCCTGAAATCACTCGCCCCAACGGAGCACGAGTCTTGAGTTCACCATCCACCACCGCCTGCAATCGGCTCATTACGTTCGGCGCACTCTCCCGAGAAGGCGGCTCAGGGAGAGGCGGCAGCACATCCACCTCCAGCGCGAACGGGCGGGAATGATTGCTGGCCGCCAAGTCCGAAGGAAGCGGCCGAAGCTTCAGCTCACGACGCGCATAGCTGGGCACAAAATCAGGAGTCTTCAGGCCTTTGACGGGAGCCGTCGCCGCCACCTCAGTGGGAATGATGCCAAAACTGCGATCCATCGCCTGATGAATCAAGGCGCGTTCTGCGGGCACATTAGGATTGAGGAGGACGACTCTTTGGGGCCGCACATCCACCGGACGCGACTCTGGGGTCACCACCCGAAAAATGATAAACATTCCCACAAAGGCAGCCACCGTCACGATCATAGCCAATCCCATCCGAATAAAGCTCCGGTCTTGCGCCTGCCAGTCGAAGGTCAGTAGGGAGCCAGGCTTCATGGGGCCAGAGGAGGCGGTGATGGGGTCGTCGAGATAGCGGCTTCGTAACCTAGTTCCTGAGCCAGGTTGATCACTTCCACCACTCGCCCGCTGGGAGCCTGCCGGTCGTGATGAATGATCACGCGCCGCTCACCAGAGCGACCTTCCACCAGTTTCTGGGTCAGTTCATCCAACGAAACCCGCCTGCCATCAAAGTACATGGGCACCTCATTTCCTGGAGCCAGTGTGATGATGTGAGCCCGGTCAAAACCTGTCAGACGGCTGGAGGAGCGGGGTTTTTCCACCGTAATGCCTGACTGAATGACGAAACCACTGCTGAATAGGAAATACACCAGCAGCAGCAGAATAGCATTCAGCAGCGGCGTGATATAGAGCCAGGGACTTTGCCTCGGCAGATGGCTTTCAAGCTTCATCAGGCAGGATGATGGACCTATCCGTGGTCGGCTTCAAGCACGCTGGCCGCGAGAACGTCCTTTCGATGGGGCCGATCCACTCTCATCCATGGCGGCCTGACGGAATTCGACGATGTTGTCGGTCATCTTCGCATCCTCGATCAAGTTCACGATCTCCACCCCAGCACGTTCCAGATCATGCATGATGGAACGGGACCGTGCCGTGAGGAAGGCATAGCAGAGATAAGCAGGGATAGCCACCACCAGACCCAAAGCTGAGGTGATGAGACTTTGATAGACCCCATGAGCCACTTCCGCAGGCGTAGTCACGCCATTGGCGGAGGAAAGATTGGTAAAGCTGTCCAGCAGACCAATCATCGTCCCCAGCAAGCCTACCAAAGGTCCCACATGGGCGATGGCATTCAAAATGCCCAGGTAGCGCTCCAGGCGGGGCACTTCGAGTTGGCCCGCTTCTTGCACAATTTCTTTCAGTTGCTCACGCGGAGCGTGATGCCGCAGCAAAGCCGCATGGATCACGCGCCCCGCAGGCACACGGGTGGCCAGAGCTTCCTGGAGGGCTTCTGCAAAATTGCGCTTCCGAATCAGAGCCGCCAATCCGGCTAAAAACTCCCCAATATTCATGCTCACCCGATGATAATAAGCGAGCCTCTCTAAGAAAATGGCAATGGAGAATCCCATGCAGGCCATCAATAGCCACACCAGAGGTCCTCCTTTTGAAATCAGTTCAGTCATGTCGATGCGTAGGTGTCAGTGCTGACACTGGGGTCGCGCAAAATGCACTTCTCCCTGAATATCAGCATCTTTTATGCCGCTTGAATGAGATTGTAAACCTGAGAATGGTAAACAGGTTCTTTACATTGGAAAGTTCTTTACCGCGTTCTTCCGCTCCCTTGTCGCATGTTTCCTGACTCCGCCATCTCCCCAGCCGTTAAAATCTGTGGTCTTACGCAAGAACAGCAAGCCCGAGATATCATTGCCCTCGGGGCAGATGCTTTGGGGATCAATTTTTGGCCCAAGTCCAAACGTTATCTCCCCGTCGAGCAAGCCGCCACTTGGTTGCCTGCCGTGAAAGACCTCACCACCCTCGTCGCAGTGATGGTGAATCCCGAGCCCGCTCTCCTGGACACCTTGCTGAAGGAGAATCTCGTCCACATCTTGCAACTCCACGGCGATGAGTCCCCTGCAGAGGTGCAGTTCCTGATGGACGCCGGTGCCCAGGTTATCAAAGCCCTGCAGGTTCGAGACGAGCATTCCCTGGACCAAATCGGCGATTACGCCTGTGAAACCATCCTCTTGGATGCCTACAACCCCGGCCTCTACGGCGGAGCGGGAGAGACCTTCCCCTGGGAGCTCGCCGTGCTGGCCCAGCAACGCTTCCCCCAGAAGAAAATCATCCTCTCTGGGGGACTCACACCGGGAAATGTGCATGAGGCCGTCCGGCGCACCCATCCAGTCGCAGTGGATGTCGCCAGCGGAGTGGAGTCCTTTCCCGGGATCAAAGATCTCGTCTTGGTGGAAGAGTTCATTCTCCAGGCCAAGCAGGGCTGATCTGCAAGAAGGAAGAATGAATCAGAACTTCCTTTAAACAGGACCCAAGAGAAACGCAGGCTGCTGCGTTTCTCCAGAACCACCATGCGTCTGCTCCTGACCTCCCTCGTCTGTTTGACCAGTCTGCTCCTCGCAGCCGATCCCAAGCCAGCCCCTTCCCCCGAGCCGAAACCGACGCCTCAGCCGCAGCCGCCTCCCTCAGGTCCCACCCCACCGGTGCCCAATCCACCTAAGCCGGACCCAGTCCCCGCACCCAAACCTGAGCCGACCAAGGCACCCGAGCCTGAGAAGGTGCCTGACAAGAAGGCCGATGAGCCTGCCAAGACCGCGACCACCACACCGGCGAAAAAGAAGACCGTCGCTGAAGTGATCAAGGGCCATCGGCAGATTCGAGGACTCTTCGATTTCTTCCAAGACCCCGAAAAAGGCACCGTGCACCTCTTCATCCGCAAGGATCAGATCGGACCTGAATACATCCATTTCAGCCAGACCGTGGATGGCGTGGTTCAAGCCGGACACAACCGCGGTCAATATGGTCAGGAACGCATCTTTAAGTTAGGCCGGAACTTTGATCGCATCGAGTTCATCGGCATCAACACCGCGTTTTACTTCGACCCGCAAAACGCGCTCTCCCGCGCCTCCAGCGCCAACACCACGAATGCTATCCTCGCCAACGAAGCCATCGTGGCGGAAGACAGCAATGGCTACCTCATCTCCGCCAGCAGCCTCTTTCTCAAGGAAACACTGCTCATGGTGAAATATCCCGGTGGCCCTGAGGGCAGCAAGGCCGTGCTAGGCAAGCTCTCCGACACCAAGACCAAGATCCAAGACCTCCACAGCTATCCCGACAACGCCTCCATCGTGGTCGAGTATGTGTATGAAAACGCCACCCCCACCTGGGCCAATGACGACAAGATCAAAGCCGATGAAGTCACCGACCCGCGCTACATCAGCATCCGTGTTCAGCATCACCTGATCCGCCTGCCTAACAATGACTTCAAACCACGCTTCGATGATCCCCGCATCGGTTATTTCTCCACCCAAGTGACCGACATGACCAGCATCGAACCGACCCCGTATCGGGATGTTATTCATCGCTGGAACTTGGTCAAACAAAAGCCCGGCACCAAGCTCAGTGAACCCGTGCAGCCCATCGTCTTTTGGATCGAAAACACCACTCCCCTGGAGTTGCGCGACCTGATCCGCCAAGCCACCCTCAAATGGAACGAAGCCTTTGAAACCGCCGGCTTCAAAGACGCCCTCGTCGTCAAACAGCAACCCGACAACGCCACCTGGGATGCAGGCGATATCAACTACAACGTGCTCCGCTGGACCTCTTCGCCCAATCCCCCCTTCGGTGGTTATGGCCCCAGCTTTGTCAATCCGCGCACCGGCCAGATCCTCGGTGCGGATATCATGCTGGAGTTCAGCTTCCTAACCAATCGCCTGCGCAGCCAGTCCCTATTTGGAGAGCTCGGGCTCGCTTCCAAGGAAGACGACACCAGCCTCTCCCTCCCCGGCAAAGATCCGCAGCTGTGCTTCGATGCCAAGTTTGCTCAGCAGGGCCTGCTCTTCGGCAACACCTCATTGCGTTTGCGCGCCGCCTCTGACGTCGAGATGAAGGAACTGACCCGTCAAGCATTGACCAAACTCATCCTCCATGAAGTCGGCCACACCCTCGGCCTCAACCACAACTTCCGCGCCAGTCAGCTCTACGATCCCGTCACCATCCATCAGAAGGAGATCACCTCCAAGACCGGCCTCACCGGATCTGTGATGGATTACATGCCCGCCAACATCGCCCCCACGGGCGTGCCTCAAGGTGAATACTACATCACCAAACCCGGCCCCTATGATCATTGGGCCATTGAATATGGTTATAGCGAGTCTCTGGAGGACCCCCTTGAGGAACAGAAGCGCCTGCAAAAGATCGCTGCGCGGTCGCATCAGCCCGAGCTCGCTTTTGCCAACGATGCCGACGACATGCGCCGCGCCGGTAAGGGCATCGATCCCCGCGCCATGATTTATGACATGAGTTCCGACCCCGTCACCTACGGCATCCAGCGTTGTGAACTCGTGCGGGAGAAACTGAGCACCCTCCTCACCAAACAACCCCGCCCGAACGAGAGCTGGCACAACCTCACCCAGGCCTATGTCACCCTTACCCGTGAATCAGCCGATGCTCTCGTCTCCATGTCACGCTACATCGGGGGCGTGTATGTCGAGCGCGGCTTCGTGGGCCAAGCCCCACAGGTGAAACCATACACACCCGTCGATAAAGCCCGCCAGGAAGCCGCCCTCGCCGCCCTAACCAAATATGCCTTCGCCCCCGATGCCTGGGTGCTCCCTGCCGATCTGGTGGCCCATCTCCAGCAGCAGCGGCGTGGCTTTGATTTCTTCAAGGAAGACGAGGCCCCGAAGATCCACGACCGCATCGCCCAACTCCAAAAGTCCCTGCTGGATCAGCTCACTCATGTGGAAACCCAAAAGCGCATTCTCGATACCGCCCTCTATGGTAACGAAGTGCCTCTGGGCCAAGTCATGAGCAGCCTCACTCAGGCCATCTTCGAGGGCGACCCCGCCACCGGCCCCGGCAGCCTGCGTCAGGATCTCCAGAGCGAGTATGTGGATCGCCTGCTGCGCATCGTGAACAGCAGCAGCTACCTTCCCGCCGCCCAGGCCACCGCCTTTGGCCAGATCGAGACCATCCGCGCGAAGCTCGATGCCGCCCCCCTCCAAGCCACCCCCACTCACGCCGCTTTCCTGAAGTATAAGATCAAGCGTGGGCTGGACGAGTAAAGTCGGTTCGACTCCTCCCCTCATGGAGCGCACGCGTCTCGCGTGCCGTCGGCGGCGTCCCGCCGCGATCCGTTCTCACGCCCGATTTCTGACTTCCCCAGGGCATCTTCCTCCCGCAAACCACCTCCGAGAACGGTGCTCCGCGAGGACGCGGCCCACGGCACGCGACAGCCCCAAGTAGCGCAGCTGGGCCCCAGCTGCAGGATCCAGAAACGCCACCGATTCCCGCACCTTCCCTCCCCCGAGCGGTCAGAGCCTGACCGCGCTACTTGGGCCGCTTACGCTCCAGTGGCCGCGCGAAGCGTCCGGAGTGCGGTGGCAAAGAGGCAAGAGCAACACTTGCCTCGACGACACCGCTCGTGTCGGAGCGAGCCTATCCGCCCCCGACCCCTCCGTCTCCAGAGCCCGCTCCATCCGCTTACCAAGACCTCCCCGCCCGAGGCTGCCGCTAGAGCCCACGCGAGCGGTGTCGCCGAAGCCGGAGCACCGGCTTCTCTGCCACCGCACTCCAGGACGCTGCCGCGCCCACGCAGACCTCCCCCGGCATGAAACGCCCCCTCCCGCGATGGCCTCGATCCTGCCGTCCTCAAGAGGGCAAAATGCCCTCACTCCTTGAGTTCCCCCCCGCCTCATCTGCTGCTTTCCGCAGTTTCTCCGGAATCTCCTCCTCCGTCCGCCCCATCTCCCGCAACAGAGCGACATAGTTCCTTATCGCAGCCTCCCAATGTGGATGCGGATGCCCCGTGCTGGCAAAGAACTTCAAAAAGATCACCACCATCCGCCGCATCAGCGGCTCCGCCTCCCCCAGTTGGTTCGTCGCCTGCAGCAACAAAGCCAGATTATTGAGGTCACGGGCCACCTCTGGATGATCCGCCCCGTAGCTGCTTTCATC
>NZ_FUYE01000021.1:0-60606 GCF_900167535.1 Prosthecobacter debontii | reverse complement strand
CCAACGCTCGCCGCATCAGCGGCTCCGCCTCCCCCAGTCGGTTCGTCGCCTGCAGCAACTGCGCCAGTTCATTGAATAACCGTGCAGTTGGCTCGGCAATATGCCGCTCATCAGCGTGGGTGGCGACGGTGCGGATGTGAGGGGACAGCAAACTCCAAAGGGGCCAGTGGCGGACATCACTCGGAACGCCTACAGCAGCCGCATTCACTAGATGCAAGGCGGCGGTGAGGGTGACCGCCTGATCGCCTTGATTAAGCCGCTGACGGGTGATGTGAGCGAGGACACGGTGGAGCTGGCCAACGGCCTCGAAGGAGGCCTCGCGGGCGCTTTGCAGGAGGGAGCATCGACGGAGTTGGCGTAGTGCCTCCTGAGGATCGGCAGACTCATCGCCAGTGAGGGTTTGGAGGATTTTACGTGGGGCCTCGGGCCACTCGAACAGGGGCTGCAGGCCCGCAGGGGCGGCGGTGGCATCGAAGAGGAAACGAGGCAGTGGCTCTGGAGATAGCCAGGAGAGGATGTCCAACATGGCTCGGGCACCTTGGGTCGGCAGGCTGTCCATGGACATCTGCCAGGCGGTGGCTAGGGGGCGGGGGTAGTCGGTGGCCTGCTCATCATGCCAGCCGATGACGGCCTGATCGGCGGTCTGCCAACGGCGGTGGTAGTCGGCCAGGGAAGTTTCATTTTCATTCACGTAGCCTGCGGCCATTTCCAGGGCCAGGGCGAGCTGACCGAGGTCGGTGGCGATCTGCCGAGCCAGGGCTTCATCCTCGGCCTGGGGGTGGCGTTTGCCCTCCGTGGCCTCCAGGAGGTAAGCGGCGGCGGAGTCGAGGTCCAGGACACTGAGCTCCAGAGCGACGACGCTTTTCCGCCACTGGGTCACCCGTCCGGTGATGAGGACATGGCCGTGGCTGAGGGCGGCGAGGCGGGACTCGACCGCGCGAGCGGCCTCGTCCGTGTCCACGTTATCCACAATGAGCAGCCAGCCGTGATGCTCGGGCTGGTTCAGCCAATTCAGAGCCGCTTCGAGGCGGACTTCGTGATCGGTGACCCCCTCGGCCAGCTTGAAAACACCGCACAAACCAGCGAGCTGGGTTTCAAAACTCTGCGTGCTGGCGGCGGTGATGAAGAGGAGGGCGGTGTAGTCGCTCTCATGCGCCCAGGCATACTCGATGGCGGTGCGCGTCTTGCCGATGCCGCCCATGCCGAGGATGGCGTGATTGGGCCGGATGGCAGCGACTTTCCCCATGGCCTCGCCAAGCTGCCGACGGATGTTTTTGAGGAAGTCCTCCCGCCCTTTGAACAAGCTGCCCATGCTGGCGTGGGGGAGGTTGTTGGGACGCAGGAGCCTGCCGGAGTGATCTGGCCACTGCTCGCGGAGGACGAGGCGACAGAGTTTGTCCGGCGTGTCGAAATAGTCGCGGTCCAGGCCGTTGGCTCTGATGTGGGCGATGAGCTGCTGCTGAAGGTCGGGAAAGTCCGGCCCTGTGGGAGCGGGATCGTGAGGTTTGAACTCCGAGGTAGCAATGTAGATGCTGAGTCGCTTCTTATAATACCGCGCAAAATGAAACTCCCACTGGGTGTAGGTGGCCTGCGTAAAGCCCGGAGGCAGCATGTAGGCGTAAGGCGCGGCGCTGTCGCCTTTGGGCAGATCACCACTGCGCTGACCGATGACGCAGACGACGGCGGAGCAATCGCGAATGTAGTTGTGCAGCTTTTCCAGCGTGGTGGCGCAATCATGCTCCTGCCGAAAGCTGCGCTGGATTTTCACCTCCAGCCCCCGGGCGACGAGATCTTCACCCAAAGCATTGCGAGCGTGCTCAAACTCATTGGTAACCGCCGACAGAAAGATGCGAAAGCGGTCTGCTGGGCTGTGAGGTGGGAGAAGAGTAACATCAGACATACACAGGAGGGCCAAGACGATGCAGCGCGGGGACTATGCCAGGGATGGGGGTTTTTACGCAAGATCATCCTGGGAGAAAATCGGACTCTGGAGCAGCGTGATGGGGGATCTGACGTGCGGGTATGCCCCGAGGGATGTGGGTTTTAAAATGTCCAGGCCACACCGTGATCTGAGCCTGCGCTGAAGGACGATTCCCGGCCCCTTCGATGGATGGCGTTGGCAAAGCCTCAAGTTCTGTTCTAGCTTGGTTGGCAATGCGCGGTTTCCGACGATTTCTTCCCTGCTTCCTGGCCCTGAACGGCGCCTGCTCTCTGGCTGTGTCTGCAGCGGATATGGAAGATCATGCGGAGTTCCGCCTCGCACGCCGGGCGCTCAATGATGGTCTGCCAGCGGTGGCGGCGACGAAGGCTACGCGCCTTCTGGCCCAGGAGGGCTGGAGCAGCACGGAGCGGCTGACACTGGCGGCGCTGGCGGTCGAATCCTGGGTGCGGGCGCGCAATGGAACGAAGGCGCTAGAACTGCTCTCCAGTGAGCAGGTGCCTAACAAACCTTTCTGGGAAGCGCAGGCGAAGATGCTGGCGGGTGATGTGGAGGGGGCGAGGCTGGCTCTGGAGCAGCGCCTGCAAGAGGGGGAGGCCACGAGCCAGGAGAGGCTCTTACTCGCACAGGCCTGGCTGGCGGCGGGGCTGAATGATCAGGCCCGAGAACTGCTGGTGACGCTGCGCAACACGGCGACCCCGGACATCGGCCGCCGAGCCCGCCTGATGCTGGATGAGCTGGATCTCAACAGCGGTAGCTACCAGCCTGCGGTGAGCGATCTCAAGGAGTTGACCACGGGAGGTGACCCTGCGGCAGGACTGCTGCGGGCTCGCGGTCTGATGGAGATGTCTGATCTGACCTCGGCCGAAGCGCTGCTGCGTGAGCTTTTGTCCTCCACCTCTGGAGGGGAACGGATGCACCATGCGGCCTCGGTGCTGCTGGCCGAAGTGATGCTACGGCAGGGGCGTCAGGTGGAATGCGTCGAGACGATCGTGCAGTTTCTAGACAATACTCTGGAGAGTCAGATCTGGACGGAGGCCTTCGATCTCCTGGCGAAGGCCCTAGACAGTGACCTCCAGCCCATCGTGCTGCCTGATGCCTGCCTGCGCTGGATTTCCGAAGGCAATGGGGTGCAAAAACAAGCTCTGCTACCGCCCGCATCCACGGGGGTCTTTCGTGGGCATGCCCTGCTCTTAGCTGCCCGCTGGATGCTGCATCAAAATCGCCGCGTGGAGGCGCTGGGACTGCTGGAGGCATTGATTCAGATGCATCGAGATCACCCGCAGGAAGCGGAGGCCATGCGTCTGGCTCTGGAAACCTATGGCTCTCTCAAGGCCGATACCCGGGTCACGGCTCTGGCCGACCAATGGCGGAAGACTTACAGCGCGGGTCAATCCGCCATGGTGGACTTTGTCACTGGCAGCACCGCCTTTGATCGAGGCGAATACACGCAGTCCATCCGCCTCTTCGAGACCGCAGCCAATGTGGCGGCGACTCTGGCTGAACGGCGGGCGGCCCTCTACAATGCCGCTGTGGCAGCGCTGCGGGCGGGCGAGTGGATGCTCTATCAAGGTCTGCTTGGGCAACTGGAGATCGTCAGCTCGGGCACGCAAAGCAGCCTCCAGACCGGGGATACCGCGGCCGATCTGGAGTTGGATCAGGCCCTGGACCAAGCCGCGCGAGGGCAGGACTCCGCTGTCCAATCACTGCGTGCATTCATCACCAAACATACCGGGCATCCTCGCCTCGCTCAGGCTCACCTTGCTCTGGCCGAGGTTCTTCTCGTGCAGGTGCCCACGGACTTTGCCGCCATTGAGGCGTCCCTCGCTTCAGCGGCTGCCGCGCCGGATCTGACGGATAAGCAGAAGCAACAGATTTCCTTGACCCGGCTGTGGATGCTGGACAAACAAGGTCAACTGAAAGCAGTGACGGAGACCGGAGCCGAGTATCTCAAGGCTTGGCCTGAGTCTTCCCAAGCAGCCAGCGTCCGCATGAAGGTGGCCGATGCCTTTTACCGGATGGAAAACTTCGCCAGTGCCCGCACCGAGTTTGAGCTGGTGGCCCAGGAGCATGCCAGTTCCCCATTTGCGGATACCGCGCTCTACTTTGCCGGGATGGCGGCCATCTCGATGATGAGCGATGAAGGCCGAGAAGCCGCGATCAATTTCTGGCAGGAAGTGGCCGAGCGTGGGGGGCCCCTGAGCATCCCAGCCCGCCAGCAGCAAGCCTTGGCCAAACGCCGTGCCGGGGAGGAAACCGAGGCGCTGAAACTACTGGACAGTTTGCTCACAGAGAAAAATCTCCCTGAAGACATGAAACGCTCCCTCACCTGTGAGCGGGCGGAGATCCTCATGCTGCTGGGCAAAACTGACCCTAGCCAACTCGAAAAGGCCGTCAGTTCCCTGCGGGACCTGCTGCGTGAAAGTGATCTCACCTACCTGTGGAGTGCCCGAGCCGGTTACACCTTGGCCGCTGTTCTCCAGGCCTCGAATCGCACCACCGAGGCGCTGGAGGCCTGCTACGATGTCGTCCAGGCCAGTGGTTTCACTGGGCCTTCCAGCCCCCCCGAATTCCGCTGGTATTACCGAGCCGGGTTCTTTGGCATCGATCTTTTGGAGACTCAAAAGGAGTGGGAAGCAGCAGCCCGCCTGGCGGAAAAGCTCGCCCTTTCCACCGGAGACCGTGCCGCCGAAGCCAAAGAACTGGCCACCCGCATCCGCCTGGAGCACTTCCTCTGGGATGCCAAACCTTAACACGCCTCTGCTTCCTTCTTTCTCATGGCCACCAACGTTCTCGGACAAGCTCTCCAATGCTGCTGCAAACAACCGATCACCGGTTTCTATCGCGACGGCTACTGTCACACCGGACCAGGAGATGAGGGCGTCCACACCGTCTGCGTGCAGGTGAATGAGGAGTTTCTAGCGTTTTCCAAAGCTCGGGGCAACGATCTGACAAGCCCTGCCCCGATGTGGGATTTCACCGGCCTAAAGCCTGGAGATCGCTGGTGTCTCTGTGCGGCGCGCTGGAAGGAAGCTCTCGATGCCGGAGTCGCACCCCCGGTTTGTTTGGAGGCCACGCATTCCTCCACGTTAGAGTGGTTGGATCTGGCCGATCTCCAGGCTCATGCCTTGCCTGTCTCTGGCGCCTGAAAGCTCTGCCGTGAAGGCCCTCGCACCGCGCTTGTGAAATTTTTCACAAATTCGGGTTGCCCCTCTCCTCACGGCTCCGATAATCGCATAACCCTCGTTTTCCATCCATGTCTGCTCCTGCTGCTGCCGCCACTCCCGCCGCACCTCCACCCGTTGATCTGGTGAATGTGCAAATTGATGGTGTCTGGCACAAGTTTCCCAAGGGCACCCGCATGATTGAGGCCTGCCGACAGGCCAAAGCCGAAGTCCCCCACTACTGCTATCATCCGAAGCTCTCCAGCCCAGGTAATTGCCGCATGTGCTTGGTGGAAATGGGGATGCCCCCGCGCCCAGCCCCTGGCCAAGAGCCGGAGAAAGATGAGCATGGCATGCCGAAGATCGGCTGGATGCCGCGTCCGGTGATTGCCTGCGCCAACACGGTGGCTGAAGGCATGGGCATCCGCACGGAGTCCGTCCTGACCCAGGAATGCCGCAAAGGCGTGATGGAGTTTCTCCTGATCAATCACCCTCTGGACTGCCCGATCTGTGACCAAGCGGGTGAGTGCCGCCTTCAGGAATTCAGTGTCGAACACGGCAAAGGCGAAAGCCGCTTCCGTGAAAACAAGGTCAAGAAACCGAAGAATGTGGATATCGGGCCACGTGTCCGTCTGGACGACGAGCGTTGCATCATGTGCAGCCGTTGCATTCGTTTCACCGCTGAAATCGCCGATGAACCGGTGCTGGGCTTCACTGAGCGTGGCAGCTACACCACGCTCGCCGTGCATCCTGGCAAGCGCCTGGAGCACAACTACTCTCTGAACACGGTGGACATCTGCCCTGTTGGTGCCCTCACCTCCACCGACTTCCGCTTCCAACAGCGCGTCTGGTTCCTGCGTGAGACTAACAGTGTTTGCACAGGCTGCGGACGCGGCTGCAACATGGAGATCGGCGCCCGCGGTGACACAATCTATCGTCAAACGCCCCGCGACAACAATGACGTCAACTCCTCCTGGATGTGTGATCGGGGGCGCCTGGACTTCCACTTCGTGAACAGTGAGTTCCGTCTGACGGATCCGATGGCCAAGACCTCCGGCAATCACGAGATCACCACCTGGAAGAAAGCCCTCCAAGCCATCGCCGCCGGAGTCGCTGGGGTAAAGGGCGACGAAATCGCCATCATCGCCAGCGCACGCATGACCAATGAGGAGCTGTTTTTCGTCAAGCAGTTGGCCAAACTTCTGGGCACCGAAAATGTGGATGTGATCCCACGTCTGGGTGAAAGTGATAACTATCTCTCCGCCGCCGACAAGAATCCCAACACGCTGGGCGCCAAACAAATCCTCGGCATTGAGCCCGGTAGCCGCATCGCTGGCATTACTGAGTTGATGAGTCGTGGTCGCCTCCGTGCGGTTCTCGCCCTCGGTGAAAACCTTCTCAAGGTTGGCTTTGAACGTCGTGACCTGGAGAAAGTTGGGTTCTTGGCCACTCTCCATGTGCTGGCGAATGCCACAGCTGAGCTCTCCCACGTCGTTCTTCCAGGCACCACCTACGCGGAAAAACGCGGTAGCATGATCAATGTCACTGGTCGTTTGCAGCGCTTGAACAAGGCGGTCAATACCCCCGGAAATGCTCGTGACACCTGGGAAATCCTGCGTGACATCGTCGTGGCCTGTGGCGGTTCCAACGGTCTTTACAGCATCGAAGACGTCTTCCGTGCGCTGAGCAATGATGTGGCCCTATTCAATGGCCTCAGCTTTGCCAAGATCGGTGACCTCGGCATTCCGCTGGTCGAAACCGATGAGAAAATCCCGCTGCTGGAGCGCGAAAAAGAGCGCAAGGCGAAGGGCATTATCGTGGGCTAAGCAAGGTGTTATTCCCTGCGTTGAGATCAACTTCTGGAGCCCTGGTTTATCCAGGGCTCTTTTTTGTCACGAACGCTCTCCGCGCCCCAGCATTCATTCGACTTTCCACGATCCCTGTGTAGCTGAAAGGCACTATGTTTACTGGTCTAGTTGAAGCCACCGGCACCGTTGTTTCCCTGGAGCCGAAAGGCGATAGTGCCCGACTCATCGTGCAAGTGGGTGCCATGGCTGCGGAGCTGACCGAGGGAGAGAGTGTGGCCGTCAACGGTTGCTGTCTAACGGTGACGGAGTGGGATGTGTCGGCTCAAACCGCCAGCTTTGATCTCCTGATGCAAACTCTCAAGGTGACGAGCCTGGGGGATCTACAGTCAGGAAGTCTGGTCAATCTGGAACGAGCCATGAGCATGAGCGCCCGATTTGGGGGTCATTTTGTGCAGGGTCACGTGGATGCCACCGTGCGTATCCTCGACTGGAGCGAAGCGGGCCAGGACCACCGCCTGGAGGTGGAGTTACCCCCTGAATCAGCCGGACTGGTGATCCCCAAAGGGTCCATTTGCCTGGATGGCATCTCCCTGACAGCGGCCGAGGTCACCCCCACGAGTGTGATCTGCTGGATCATCCCCCACACCTTCAAGGTGACCAACCTCCACACGAAAGCAGCCGGAGCACGGTTGAATGTGGAGTTTGACCTCCTCGGAAAATATGTGCGCAATCTGATGCAGGCCCAGGCTGCAACCTGAGGTGTGTCTTGACGCGCCCCCTGTCTCCCCGCATCTTGCCACACGTCCATTCCGCCCCTAGGACGTATGCTTTCCAATCATGCAGACTGTGTATCACCGCTCCAGGCATCCGCTGGTTGTCCTTGCCTGTCTTTCCGTCGCTGCCGCCTTTGACAGCCCAGCTCAGGATGTCCCTAAGGCTGTGCCGATGCAGAATGTCTCCGCCATTGGATCGCAGAAGAATGACGAAAAAAAGGGCGACCTTTCAGCCACTTTGCTGACCCAGAAAGAAGCCCGCACCATGCGGCTGAGCATCCCGGCTCCCCGTGGACAGATTGTGGATCGCAATGGCGTGGCCTTAGCAACCAATCGAGTGGTCCATTATCTGGCGCTCAACTTCCCCTTCATGCCCAAGGCGACGCCTGAGGCCATCCTGAACTACGCGAAGGGCAAGATCGCGGAAGCGAACCGCCTCCTCGGGAAAAACTGGTCACTGCCTGATGATCGTCTGCTCAGCCATTATGAGCACCGTCGCTGGTTACCTCTGGTCTTCAGCATTGAAGAGGGCCTGAATGTCGAAATCACCCCTGAACAACAAAAGCTACTGGCTTCACATCTGGGTCAGGGCCTTCTACTTCAACCCGCCTACATTCGTACTTACCCCAAAGACGACTGCGCTTGCCACATCATCGGATACACGGGCAAGACTCGCCCCCTGCCCCAAGGTCCGATTGCGGACGGAGATCAGTTGTTCGAGGAAATGGAAGGCCGTGAAGGTCTTGAAGTCACCTTCGACACTTGGCTCAAGGGCCTCCCCGGCGAGATCAATCTGCTCTTCGATCCCGATGGTAAACTCCTGGCTGATGAGGTGCTGCGCCGCCCTTCCCCCGGCCGCACGGTCGTCACTACCCTGGACTTCAACCTTCAGAAGTATGCAGAAAACGCGCTGAAAAAATCTGCCCGCAATGGGGGCTCGATGGTGATCATGGATGTGCGTAACGGTGACATTCTGGCCATGGCATCGAATCCAGGATTCAACCTCAACGAATTCATCCCAGGCATCCGCAGCGCACGCTGGGAAGAACTGGCCAACGATCCCAAGAAGCCCACACTGGCCCGTGCCTTCCGTGGCGAGTATCCGCCAGCTTCGACCTTCAAGATCATCACCGCCCTCGGAGCCCTGGAAAGCGGACAGGTGGGCCCGTCCACGGCCTTTAACTGCGGCACTTCGTTCCTAGTCGGTGACCGCTATTTCAACAACTGGAACACCAAATCCGATGAAGGGCCGATGAACGTCATCACGGCCATCAAGCGTTCGTGCAACACTTGGTTCTACCAAGCTGCCCTGCAAGCAGGTGCAGACCCGATCACCAACATGGCTCTCCGCATGGGCTTCGGTGAGCGCACTGGGATTCCCTTGAAGGCGGAAGCCAAAGGCAATGTTCCAACCAATGCCGACCATAAAATCCTCGGCGGTGAATTGGCTAACATCTCCATCGGTCAGGGTGCCGTGCTCGTCTCCCCCCTGCAAACCTGCCAAGCCATGGCTGCACTCGCCGACGGGGTGAATATGCCTCAACCTCGGCTTGTGAAACAGGTGCAGACCATTGGCGAAATCGTCGTCGATGCCGCCGAACCCAGCGTCCGTCGTCAAGTCAACCTCGATCCTATCGCTCGCGATACCGTGATCAAAGGCATGGTCGCGGTGGTGTCTGGCAGTGGCGGCACGGGCCGTGCAGCTGGTATCAAAAAGGCGCAGATCGCTGGTAAAACCGGCACGGCGCAATGGCGTATTCCCACGGATCAAAACCTCGCTTGGTTTACCGGATTCCTCCCAGCCAGCCAGCCAGTGCTGGCCTTTGCCGTGGTCTATGAAGGTAGCCCAGGGGAAACTGTCAGCGGTGGCGCGGTGGCGGCCCCGATTGTGAATGAGGTGTTCACCAAATACTTTGAGGGCGCTCCGACAGACGACCCCCTCGTAAACGCGATGAAAGATGTGCCCCAAGCTGTTCCTGTGGATGAAGGGCAGATGGATGGGGTCGCCGCCGCCGAGACGGCACGTCCCGCTGAAGCAGCCCCTCCGCCCCCTCCACCTGAGCAGAAAACGCTCGGAGGTTTCTTCCGCCGACTCTTCAAGCGCGGCCCTTGAGTTCAGATCGTATTTAACCTTCATGACAGTCCAGCTCGCTACCCTCTGCGACTCCGCTTCAGACTACTCCGGCAAGCTCTGCGTTCTCGGGGCCTTCGATACTCTCTGCGCCCGTGAGTTTCCCGTCGTGCACCCGCATTGCGCCCTGGTCATTCGGCTCATGTTCGAGCCCATGGATAGCGGCAGGCACCAGTTTTTCATTCGTTGCATCGATCCCTCCGGCCAGGAATGCCTGCCTGCGCTCGAGTCCGTGGTGGATGTCAGTTTCCCTTCGAATTTCGTGCCCTTCGTCACCCGTAACATCGTGCTGAATCTTCAACGTCTCCGCATTGAGAAACAGGGGGTTTACCGCTGGGTTTTAGATCTCGCCGGTCAGTCTCTGGCGACGATCCCGATGCGTGTCACCTTGTTTGATGAATCTCGCTCTGCCATCGGTCCGGCAGGTTAGAGGTTAGCTTTCGTTTTGGTAACTTCGCTCTCCATCTTCTCCTTATGCAGTCCGATTCCCTGCAAGAAACCGCTCAAGCCACGACTAAAGGCAGTCCCATCCGGCAACTCTCTGTCTTTCTGCCTAATCGTGTCGGGTCCTTGATGGCCCTCATCAAACTGCTTCAGGAAAACTCAATCGAGGTCCTGGGGTTGTCCATGCAGGACACGACGGAAATGACCCTCGTCCGCTTGATCTTGAGTGACCCCGAAGGCGCAGCCCTTCTATTCATTGAGAAAGGCATCCCTTACATCGACTGCCAAATCATCGTCGTGGAGCTCAATGAAACCGTGCATCGACTGACAGAATGCCTCTCCGCCCTTCTGGCTGCGGAGCTCAACATTGAATTCTGTTACCCGATGCTGGTGCGTCCGAACCACTTCCCACTCTTCGTGCTCCACTGTGATGATGTGGAAATGGCCGGGGACGTCCTCGGCGGTGCAGGGTTCCGGGTGCTCTGCCAGAGTGATCTTAGCCGATAAACTCTCGTCCCCACACGCGTCTTTGTTAGCTTCTGTAAGCACAGACTTGCAAAGAAGCTTCTCACTGGCATTCTCACGCCCCTCCCCACCCTTTATCATGGCCACCTCCAACCTGCTCATCTATCTCGACGGCAAACTCGTTCCTGAATCCGAGGCTAAGGTCTCGGTCTTCGATCACGGGCTGCTGTATGGTGATGGCTGCTTCGAGGGCATCCGCATTTACAACGGTCGCGTCTTTCGCCTGACAGAGCACCTGGTGCGTCTCTATGAAAGTGCCCGCTCCATCTGCCTCACCATCCCGATCTCCATCGAAGAAATGGAAAAGGCCACCGTGGAGACCGTGGCAGCTAACAATCTGCGCGATGGCTACATCCGCCTCGTCATCACCCGCGGTGTGGGTTCCCTGGGGTTGAACCCTTACCAGTGCCCAAAAGCAGGCATCATCATCATCGCCAGCGGCATCACACTCTATGCCAAAGAGAAGTATGAGACCGGTCTCAACCTGATCACCTGTGCCACCCGCCGTCCGACTCCGGCGGCCCTGAGCCCACAGGTGAAAAGCCTGAACTACCTGAACAACATCATGGCCAAGATCGAGTGCATCCAGGCCGGATGTGAAGAAGGCATCATGCTCAATGAACAGGGCTATGTGGCTGAGTGCACGGGCGATAACATCTTCATCATCAAGAAGGGGCAAGTTTACACCCCCACCATCGCCAGTGGCGCGCTGGATGGCATCACCCGTCAAGCCGTCATTGAGGTCATGCGCGAGATGGGCCTCACGGTCCACGAAGTGACCATGACCCGTCATGAGATCTACACAGCGGACGAGTGCTTCCTCACTGGCACCGCCGCTGAAGTCATCCCTGCCGTTCAATATGATCGCCGCCCTATCGGTGATGGCAAGCCAGGTAAGTTGACTTTGGAGATCATCCAGAAGTTCAAAGCTCTGGCAAACTCCACAGGCACCCCTGTCCCCTACTCTGCCTAAAGCTGCAGTCTGAAAGGATGGAGGGCAGACGCCAAACGCCCTCCATTCCGCTTCCGTGATGCCATGAACGAATATCACCGCCTCCTCCGGAAAGTCCTCGACCACGGCAGCTACCGTGAAGATCGCACCGGCACAGGCGCCTATTCAGTCTTTGGTGAACAAAGCCGCTATGACCTCCAGGCGGGTTTTCCCGTCGTCACGACCAAAAAGCTCCATCTGCGTAGCATCATCCACGAGCTGCTTTGGTTCCTCAAAGGTGACACCAACATTCGTTACCTTCAGGAAAACAAAGTCACCATCTGGGATGAGTGGGCCGATGAAAGCGGTGATCTTGGTCCCGTCTATGGAGCCCAGTGGCGCCGTTGGCAGGGGGCACCGGAGGCCGCACCTGTGGACCAAATCACCAAGCTGGTGGAAGGCATCCGCAAAAACCCCTCGAGCCGGAGGCACATCGTCAGCGCCTGGAACGTCGCCGTGGTCGATCAGATGGCACTTCCTCCCTGCCATTGCCTGTTTCAGTTCTTTGTCGATCAGGGTAAATTAAGCTGCCAACTCTATCAGCGCAGTGCCGACCTCTTTCTTGGGGTGCCGTTCAACATCGCTAGTTATGCCTTGCTGACGATGATGGTCGCTCAGGTCTGCGATCTGGAACCCGGAGACTTCGTCCACACCTTTGGGGATTTGCATTTGTATGCCAACCACCTGGAGCAAGCTAAACTCCAACTCACCCGTGAGCCACGTCCTTTACCTGTGATGAAGATCAATCCTGAGGTCAAAGACCTCTTTGCCTTCACTTACGAGGACTTTACGCTGGAAGGCTACGACCCGCATCCGGCCATCAAGGCACCGATTGCGGTTTAAAAGAGAAGTGGGGACGCAGGTTCAACCCATGCGTTTGTTCTTCTGCTTATCCCAAACAACTCTCTAGCACGACCTGCTGTCTTTGCGCCATCTCGGCGGCTTCTTCAGCTTCATGGTCGTCCCAACCTCCGAGGTGCATGAGGCCGTGGATCATGTAGAGGGCGAGTTCATGATTCAATGCCTGTCCATGTTCACTCCCTTGGCGAAGCGCCGTATCTGCGCTGACCAGGATCTCTCCATGATGAAAGGTGATCACATCCGTAGGGGTGGGATCATCGAGAAACTCGGCATGAACCTCAGCAATGGCTTCATCCGAGATGATGGTGATCTCGATCTCTTCCAATTGGTGCAGCGGGGCGTCAGGAGATCTCGTTTGAGCGAGGCAAAGAGGAAAAGCTGCTTTGACGATGCGGCGTAACCAGGGCAGATCAGGTCGATGAGTTTTCTGGCGGTTGTAAAGGGATAGCTTGGCCATTGCTGAATGGGCAGGATCAAAGCGGAGCGGGAATCAGTTCTCGCCTTATCGAGAACCTTGCCAAAAATGGTTAGGCGGCAGAAGGCGGCTTGCGCCCCTGGCGTTTTTTATCACCAGTTGCATAGGGAGAGTCCATGACCAGTGTGTTGCCATCATGCACCGCAGGGGCAGGCGTCGAGCTGCCTTCTTTAGGAATGAGGTTGGTGCTGACGTTTGAGGTTTCCGCTGCTTTTTGGTATTTAATGCGGCTGTGCATCATGCTCAGCAGGGTCTTCACAAAGCTGGCTTTGACCTTGGCGAGATCGGCAATGGTCAGGTCGCACTCATCAAGCTGGCCGTCCTTCATGCGGTCCATGACCAAGTCATCCACCAGAGCTTCAATGCGAGAGGCATTGGGTTTCTCCAAGGTGCGAGAGGCGCTCTCAACGGCATCTGCCAGAGAGATGATGGCGGATTCTTTGAACTGTGGTGTTGGGCCAGGATAACGGAAGACGCCTTCACTCACCTGAGGCACATCGTCTTCTTTGGATTTACCCTGTTCCACCAGACGAATCATTTCGGCTTTTTGCTCAAGGGCACGCTTGTAAAAATACCAGGCCAAGGAGGTGCCGTGGTGCTGCTCGATGACATCGATGATGCTGACATTGAGCTTGTGCTTAATGGCCAAATCAACGCCGTCTTTGACATGGGCGATTAAGATCAGGGCGCTCATCCGCGCCGTCAGATCATCGTGCGGATTATCCGACGGATCCATGTTCTCGATGAAATACTCTGGCTTGGTGAGCTTGCCAATGTCATGGAAATAAGCGCAAACGCGAGTCATCGCGGCATTGGCACCGATGGCTTCGGCGGCGGCTTCAGAAAGATTGGCCACGACGAGGCTGTGGTGATAGGTGCCGGGAGCCTCGATGCTGAGGCGTTTCATCAACGGGTGGTTCAGATCCGCAAGTTCCAGCCAGGAGATCTCAGTGGTGACGCCGAAAATACTCTCGATCACAGGCAGCAAGCCCCCGACGAGCAAGCCGGTGATCATGCCTGTGGCCAAAGGCACACCTAGCATGCGGCCCACTGAGACAGCCCCGAGCCCGGTGCCGGAGGCCTCATAGAGCAGCAATGAAAAAAGCGAGGCGACTCCACCGATGTAAAGGCCGGACATGAACAGGCGGTTACGGCGGCGAACACGTTTGGTGAAAAGCACCACCAAGAAACCGATCAGCGATGAACTCGCAAGATAAGTGATGGGATTCACGGCGACGCAGACCATCGAGCCCAGTAGCGTGGAGTAGATCGCGGCAAAAAGCCCCATGCGGCGGCCCAGAATCACGGACAGCACCAGCGGTGCAAAGGCGTGTGGCATGGCCACAACTAAGAGCGCCCCTGTCCAACTCTGCTGGTTACCGTAGTCCAGCATCGCCACGTTGGCCGCCATCTGGAGGAGAATGGTGCCAAGCACCAGCGCTAGCTCCGCATTGTCCTCCACATCTTCACGTAAGGCCACCCGCAGATGAACGACCAAGGCCGAAGCGATGGCCGCCATGCAGATGTAGGCGATTGGCTGTGGAGTAACGGTGCCCGGAATCACGGCTGCCCCCATTTTCATCAACAAACCCAGCACGAGGAAAAACGCGGCATAAACCGCCACGGTCGCCGCGGGATGAGTCCGTAATTCATCCACCAGATCTCCCTCTTGATGCTTGAGCCGTCGTTTCCCACAGGAAAGCCCCGCTCTTTGCAATTTTGCCCGGCGAATGGAATCGAACATGAGTGGGATTTTCGAGAAAGTCTGAATGCCAGACTAACACAGACTCTACGACCTACAAGAGGCGTTTTTGCTCGAAATATGTTCATAAGAACATATTTCGAGCCAGCAGCAATCAAGCTTGAGAACGGTGCTTATCGTAGGCTTCGATGATTCTTTGCACGACCGGGAGGCGGACGATGTCTTTCGACAGGAAGCTCACAAACTTTACGCCTTCGACTCCCTGAAGCACTTCCACGGCCTCACGCAGACCCGAGCGCACATGACGTCTCAGGTCCACCTGCGAGGGATCCCCGGTGATGACGCAGCGCGCACCTTCACCGAGTCGAGTCAGGAACATGAGCATCTGTTCAGTGGTGGTGTTCTGGGCTTCATCCAGGATGATGAAGGCATTTTTGAGTGTGCGTCCTCGCATGTAAGCAAGGGGGGCGATTTCAATAGCTCCTCGTTCGATCATCCGCTCTGCTTCATCAGGCTCCAGCATATCGTAGAGCGCGTCATAAAGCGGACGGAGGTAAGGAAAGATCTTCTCTTTGAGATCGCCAGGCAGGAAGCCCAAGGCTTCTCCGGCCTCCACCGCAGGGCGGGTGAGAACGAGCCGCTGCACCACCTTCTCGCGTAGCAGATGGAGACCTTGCGCCATGGCCAGGTAGGTCTTCCCGGTGCCGGCTGGCCCGACGCCAAAGACCACCTCGTGATCCCGCATGGCCTGAACATAGGCGATCTGACCGCGAGTCTTGACCGTCACGGGCGGTTTCCGCGAGGAAGGCACCAGCTTCAGATTCATAATGGCATCGGCAGGACCGTCATGATGCTCAACCAGAACGCTTTCAACGATAAGCCGTAGCATTGAGGGGGTGATTTCCCCCCCTTGGCGCCGCACACGTTCAAGTTGGGAGAAGACTTCCTTGGTGGCCGAGGTGGCGGCTTCTTCACCTTCGATACGCACCCATGCGTCTCGACTGGTGATTTGCACATGGAGGGCTTCTGCGATGGTCTTGAGACCGGCGAGATCGTGTCCGGTGAGTTTTTGCAAAAATTGAGGTGACTCGTAAGTCAATGTTTCGACTGACATGAAAAATGAAAAGCTTGGATTGGAGGGGCAGAATAGGATACGTGTATAGGCGGAGAATCCGGTGGAAAAACCGGTTCTGCTAGCTCACCGCCCTCTGCTTCCAGGCTCTTCAGCGATAGCCGTAGGCAAGCGCCCAATAGACGCTTTTTTCCTTCTTTGAGGTGAGGGAAAAGACCACGCTGTAAGTGCCTGTCTTGGGTGGGTTCACCCGCACAGTGGCATACATGCCCTTGCTCTTGAAATCGAGTTCGATCTCCTTGCCCTTTTCATCCAGGACTTTAAGTTCGAATTCGATGTCTTCTTGAGCCGCCCCCAGCCAGAAAGCATATTCATTGCCTTTAAACATCTGGTGGCGGACCATGAGCTTTTGACCGCTTTTGACTTCGCCATTCCAATAGTCCTCACGGACAATGAAACCTTGTTCAACAAAGGGCATGGCGGCCTCCATGGCGAAGCTGTGCGCATCGTCAATGGTGGCATGGAGCGGAGTGCTGGCCAGCAGGGCCACCGCCGTGAGCAGGGCGGCAGCGCGGTGGATGAATCGTGTGGATGAAAGGAACATGGGAAGAAGGACCGGTCAGGGGTTGGTGCAGAGGCAGGAGCCTCACTTCACATTCTGAATTTCGGTCAGCAGGCCTTCGCAGATCTTGCTGATTTCACGGACGCCATCTTTGGTGAACCCATCCACAGCGCCTTCCATCTTAGCCATGATCTGTTTGAGGCCTTTATGAATGTCGCTGACGGTATGATGTTCCTTCTTATCCTTGCCCATCTTATCGATGGAATTGATAAAATGCTCCACCAGCATGGGCTGATTCAACAGTTCAGCACGGTCTGCAGAGAAACTCTTGCCGATCACCGAAGTAACAGATGCTGTGCCGCGAAGCCAACCGCCCATGCTCACGCATTGGGAGAGGTCGATGTCCTTCATCTGCTCCATGGAATCACGCACGGTTTTCTGAGTTTGGTCGAATTCCTTTCGGATGCTGATCCAGTCAGACTTATCGGCGGCATCCAAGATGGCCTGTGCATGCGGGCGGACCGCCTTGATCAAACCCAGAGCGGTGGCCAAATCGATCACCTCACGTCCGATGTCCTTCACAGCTTCCTTATCCTCAGCCTGCACGGCAACGAAACCCTCTGCGACCACGAGACCGAACATCAGAGAGAGTTTGGTGCGATCTGCCGTTTTCGGCATATCAGCCTCCCGAATCTCCTGACGCCAGTTGGGTTCACCGAGCTTGTCCAGCACCGAGAACACCTCGCTGGGCACGGGCACCACCACATCATCCACGACCTGGCCAGGGAAAGCCTGTGGATCGAACTCCTGGACGCCTGAACTGGCTGCCTGAGCGACCACAGGACTCACGGTAGCCAGGGCAGTGAGGGCAGTGGCTGCAAACAAACTGTAGAAAGAAGAAGGGTTCATGGGCAATGAGACAGCGAAAGCTGGGAGAAATATTCAAAGTTAAGAAAGCCGCGAAAGGGCTGGGTCGCAACCCCTTTGAAAGCATCTACTATTTCTTGGGTGCAGCGGGCGGAGGCCCTTGCATGTAGTGATCGCGTAGAATTTGGGATTCGACCAATTGAACTTGATCGAGTTTGAGCTGAGAGGCGTAAACAATGACTTCCGCCAGATAGCCGGAGAACTGCTCCGACGAAGGAGCATCGCTGTGATTGGCATCCACGACCTTACCAAGCTGGAGACGAGTCAGGGGTTTCGTCGGCGGGCGAGTCTTGCCTTTCACCTGGAAGACCTTGCCAGGGGCATCCTTGACTCGAAATTCCGTCGCTCCGGTCGCTTTATCCCAGGTGAAAACCGCCGTGCAGGGCAATGTGGGATTCACATCACGACTGGTGATGGTGCCCAGGGAGGGGCCATTGCGAAACTCGGCGATCATTCGGCGATCTTTATCGATACGCAGACTCACCGAAATGTCGTCTTCGCCAAAGAGGGTGAAGACACGCATGGGCAGGCGGCTTTCATCGGCCTGGAAAACCACCGCCAGAGTGAGGCCGGGGTCACCCTTTGGAGGCACGATTTCTCCAAATGGGAATAGCCCCTTGGCGTCGGCAAGATCCGTTAGCGCCATGGCGATTGGACGGCCTTCACGGGGGTGGAAATCGAGCACACTGCGGTTGGCCTTGGCCCCGAAGCCACCTTTGGTCGGGGGCCAAAAGATACGTCGTGGGGCATAGTCGGCACTTTTATCGTAGGCACGCAGGAAGTTGTCGTCGCCCCTCGTGGCCAGATCATGCCACTCAATCACTTCCTTACTGGGGCCTGCAATTTGACCTTCAGGATCAAGACAGCCGACTCCGGCGATCAAGTGCAGGCAGAGGTCGCTATCCACGGGCGGCACGATGCGGTCTTCAGGCAGCTTGAAGGTGACCTCGGGCTGACCCGTACTCCCCAGCAGAGAATCTGAGGCTGCACCACCACTGGATGGATCCCCTTTGCCACCAAAAATAAACCAAGCGGCGACAAGGATAAGCACCACAAGTCCGCCGATAACGGCAAAGAGTTTGATGTTCGGACCTCCGCTGGGCACTTCATCCCGATGACTCAGGGCGTGCACACGTGTTGAAGCTGTGCGTTTGATCTGGCCTGTCCTCGCGGGCTGGACGCCTGTCCTCGCGGGCTGGACAGTAGGCGACTGCCGGGCCAAGGGGGTGGTGTAAGCCGCGATCTCAACGATAGGCTCAGCATCTGGAATGACTTCCAGCACAGGCTGCGCATAGACTTCCGCTGCGGGAGGCTGGTAGTAGCCCGACTGAACCGGCACTGTGCTTGTCGTGAGGCTGCCCGTGGGATACATGGGCTGCGTATAGGCTCCACCTTGCTGGCCGTGGCTAGGCGGCATCCAGGGCATCATCGGCGGAGCAGCCGACATCTTTTCCCAGGCACGAAATTCCTCGATGGCTTGCTGAGCTGTGGCCGGACGATCTTCGGGATTCAAGGCCATGAGCCTCAAGACCCAGGCTCCGAGCCACGGTGGCACATGCGGAGCCACCAAATTCAACGGCACAATGTCGTGATTGATGTGCTTATCGATGACGTCGTTGAGAGATTCCCCATCGAAGGCTTTCTTGCCTGAAAGCGCCTCGTAGAACACACAGCCGAGCGCATAAAGATCCGTGCGCACGTCCACCGGGGCCCGGGTGAGCTGCTCAGGTGCCATGTAAAAGATGGATCCCATCACGGAGCCTTCCTGATCCTCCGTCTGCTTGCGGGCTTTCATCCCGGCGCGAGCTAGGCCAAAATCGATGATCTTGGACTGCATACGCCCGCCTGGCAGGCGCTCCACCTTGATGTTTTCCGGTTTGATATCCCGGTGTAAAATGTGGCGCTCATGGGCAGCCAGCAGACCTTCGAGTGTCTGGGAGGCGAGTTCCTTAAAATCATCGTAATGAAGCGGACCGCGGGCCACCACATCAGCCAGATCTTCGCCTTCCAGCAACTCCATCACCATGAAAAGGCCCTCAGCATCGCTGGCGACGTCGAAGATCGTGACGATGTTGGGGTTACGGAGTGACGCCAGCGCATCGGCTTCTCGCCGCAGCTCGGTGGCTAGGTTTTGATCGCCTTTCTCGTCCGATGCCGACATCAGGCGTTTGATAGCGACCCAGCGCTTAAGTTCGTTGTCGTAAGCACGGTAAACCGCCCCTACGCCACCGGCGCCGAGCTTGTCATAGATCTTGTATCGTTCCGCCATCCGGTGTCTTGAGGGTATGCTGATCTGAATCGTAAGGAGAATCCAAAGCCTATAGGTTTGGCAAGAGCGATGTTTGTTAAATTACGTTTACGAAGCAGAAAATGAGCGGGTCGAGACATTCTTTCCTCTCAGACTCAGGTCGAGCTTGACGATCGCAGCAGGTCTCCGACCATCCGCCAGCATGTTTTTCCTCACTCCCCGCTATTTGAAGCACGCCAAGCTGCTGCATAAGGGCGTCAGCCGATTTATCAATTACAAGCGGGATTTATTACCCGCAGCGAAGCTCCAGGAAATCGAAGGGCTGCGCCTTGAATTGGAGCAAGCCATGAAGCGGCGGGATCGGGAGGCCCTGACGGCTCTTAATGAAAAGATCAACCGAGTGTGTGAAAAAGCTCTGCCTGAGGCAGCTCCGAGTGAGATCGCAGACAATGTCGAGGTGTTTTTCGTCGCCATCGTCATCGCTCTCGGCATCCGCGGTTACATTACCCAACCTTTCCAGATTCCCACCGGCTCCATGCAGCCGACGCTGAATGGACGAACCGCTGAGGCCACTGAGGAAGATCCTCGGCCCGGTCTGTTGGGCTACCTGGGCACCTTCCTCACCAGCACCCGCCATATTTATGCCGTGTCTGATTATTCAGGACGCCTGCGCCAAAAAGATCCGGTCACTGAGCATCAGTTTCTGATCTTTATGCCCTACAGCCGACTTCATTTTGAAGATGGGCACACCATCAAGATCATGGCCCCCATGCGTCAGTTGACGGAAGAGTTGGGCTTAGCTGCCAATCTGCGTGCACCGAAGATCGTAACGGGTAATGAAACCCCGGACATGAAACAAACTTCGACCATCGGCGGTGGCATTTATGTGCAGAAAGGGCAACTGCTCGCTTCAGGCATCGTCCACAACGGCGACCATGTGTTGGTCGATAAAGTCTCCTATCATTTTCGCACCCCGAAACGCGGTGAGGTGTTTGTCTTCACCACCAAGCACATCCGTGGCATTGAGGATCAAAGCAGCTTCGATCCTCGCTGGGGCTCCCAGCACTACATCAAGCGGCTCGCCGGTGTGCCTGGAGACACCTTGGATGTGAAATCCCCCAAGCTGTTGATCAATGGCCAGGAAGCTCAGGAACAGGGCTTTCAAAAAGTGATGCAGGGCACGTATGAGAACCCCGTGGATGGTTACCGCGGCTACTCCGATCCGCGGATGTTTGCGGGACTGGGCATCACTCACATCGAGTTGAAAGACGAACAATATTTCGCCATGGGAGATAACAGCTACAACAGTAGCGATTCCCGCTCCTGGGGGCATGTTCCTGAGCGGAATCTCGTGGGGCCAGCTTTGTTCTGCTATTGGCCGCTAACCAAGCATTGGGGCACGATCAAGTAGTCAGTATCGGATCATCTTCTGGACGACTTAGCGCCAACGAGAACCTTGGTGAAGGCGACGAAAAATCGTTACTCTTCGACCGTGGCATCCCCCTGGGTGGGATGCACCAATTGTGTCTTCACCAGATCAAACGAAGGACCGCGTTCATAGGCATGCATGTAGAGGCGCTGTTTGCGGCCTAACAGATTTTCACGCACGATCATGAGTTGTTTGAAATCAACCGTGTCCTGAAAGTCGGAAAACCAATAGATACCGTCGGCAGTCCGCAGCTTGTCATTCAGCAAGGCCAACCACGTGTAACCCAACCCGACATTGTGGATGAAGTAAGTCTGCGAACGCTTCGCCAGCATCCGATAGATATCTTCACTCGGGATGGGTTGCTTGCTGTCCACGGAAGTTCTGCGGGCTTCATCCAAGCTGACTCCTCCCAGCCGCCAAAACTTCTCAAACTCTCTTCCCGCCGTGGAATAAACTTCTTCACCATCAAGCCCACGGGAGGGCGGTGCGGTCAAACCACAGCCGAAATAGAGGATGACCACACTGCCCTTGGCCACTTTGTCCACCTCTTCGATCACCCGTGGCAAATGCGGTGCCATGGAGGTGGAGACATCCAAGACTAGTCCCAGCCGTTTCGATTTGATCTGCATGCCGAACAACGAAAAGGGCTGAAAAACCATGCCCGCTTGGCTGCCGGCTCCAATCGCTTTATTCATGCCACTGCCAAGCCCACTGAGGCCCATCCCGCCGCTAAGTTTGCTCGATAGGAAATCCTTCGAATCTGGTAGATTCATCAGGTCCGGCACATCGTCTGGCAGAACGATGTCGGAGACGGAATTGGCCACGCCGATTTTCTGCATCGGCATCGGCTTCTTCAGCCAAGGAGTCTTTTTCTGCTGAATTTTATGCTCCAGAGCCTGGGATGCCGCCTGACCTTGCTGGGAACCTCCGCCTGGCAGAAAATCCACCTGTTTAGGCGTCATCACCTGCTTCACCACATAGGTGGCCCCACCTGCAATGAGCAGGAGGTGAATGATCACACTCAAGGTGAGTGCTCGCCCGCCCCAACGCTCCCAACGCACACGCCATGCGCTCGACCGAGTTGGCGCCACCGCTGGAGACGGCGCAGCTTTTTCACCTTCGGCAGCGGGATCAGCGGAAGGTGATTCCGCCAGTTGTTGGGAAGCTGCGCCAGCGGTTGAATTCGGCTTGGAGGGAGTTTGCAGCGGCAGATCGGAAAGTTCAGAAGCCGGGGCCGTGTGAGGACTGATGGCAGCCTCTTGAGCGATGTCATCCGTTGCAGGAGCAGATACCCGGCGACCAACGACGGTGCGTTTGGGCGCAGGTGTAGGCGCAAGCGTCTCAGTTTCGGCTGGCACGTCCGCTTTTTGATGCTGGCTTGACGGAGCCGGGGTGAAAGGTTCCGTCACTTGGGCATGGTGAATCAAGTCACTCCACTCACTGGATATCGACTCAGGGCTCTCGTCCGCAGGCGTTTGTGGCAGAGCGGCTGAACTGCGCGGCCCGATCCGCGTCTGCTTTCTGGTTGCTTGCGGTTGAATTTCAGAAGCCGAAGACAATCCCCCATCCGCCGTGGGTAGCTGACTGAAATCATCGGGGGGAGTTTCGGAGGACATGATGAGGCAAGTGAGCCACGGAAAGCAGCCAGCTTTAAGAGATGCCGGATCGACTTCCTTCCTGCAAGCTTTTCATCTTTCGAGCTCTCGATGGAACCTGATTTCTCGGACTTTGTTGTCCGGTTTCCTCGGTTCTTGTGAGATAGTCCGAGAAGCATGAATCGTCACGAAACCCAGGCCGCCCAGATTTTCCTTGCCCATCACGACTTCGTGAAAGGCGTGGCCCTAAAGTATGCGCCATGGCCGGGCTTGATGGAAGACATCACCCAGCAGGTGTTTCTGGAGTTCATGGCCAAGGAAGAGCGCTGGGATCTGGAAAAAGATGTCCGCCCCCTGCTGGCCACCATGACCCGCCACATCTCCATGCGACTATGGAGAGATCGCACTCGCTCACGACCTGAGGTGGTGCAGAAGCTGGCGGATCATATCCGGCAATTGGCAGAAGAAAGCGACCTGCCGCCTCGCTACGAGGAGGAGATCGGCGTGCTGCGTGGCTGCCTGCAAAAACTTCCCGACAAAAGCCGTGAACTCATTCAACTCTATTATTACCGCGACATCTCAACTCCTGAGATCGCAGGCCAACTCGACATGAAAGCGGACACCGTCTGCCGTGCGCTTTCACGTGTGAGAGATAAACTCAGGGAATGTATCCAGCGGCACATTCAACAAGGAGGTCCAGCCCATGTCTGAATCCTCGACCGATCTTGAGGTGCTGATTCAACGCTACCTGGAGGACGCTCTGACCGAAGCGGAAGCTGCCGACTTGCTGGCGCTTTTGCAGAAAACCGAGCCTGGAGCCCATGAGTTGTCGCAGCGTTTGCTCCAGCATCTTTCGATGGATGCGATGTTGAGGGAATCCAAAGCTGCCATGGCTTCTGTGCCAGAGCTTCTGCCGCTCCCTCCCCTCCACAAAACGAAGCCCCGTGCTCGATTTAGCCTGAGCACGCTCGCCTCGGTGGCTGCGCTGGCCGCTTGTATTGCGCTGGGGCTTAACTGGCTCTTGGTCACTGAAGAAAGCCGTACTGAAGACGATGAGGCCACCACGAATGCCGTGGCTGTTCTGGCCCGTGCGGTGAATCTGGAATGGGAGAGCGCTCCTCATGCCCCGGGTAGCCCACTGACACCCGGATGGTTACGCTTGCGGTCAGGCTTGGCTCAGATTGAGTTTTATCAAGGAGCGCGAGTCACCTTGGAAGGCCCTGCCGCATTCAGGCTCGTTTCTTCCAGCGAGGCTTTTTGTTCGGCAGGTCGCCTCAGTGCCCATGTGCCGCCTCAAGCCAAGGGCTTTCGGATTGATACGCCCCGAGGTGCCATTGTCGACCTGGGCACGGATTTCGGGTTGGACATGAATTCACCTTCCGCCGAGTTGCACGTTTTCAAAGGGGAGGTGGAGTTGCATGCTTCGGGACTGCCGATGAAACCTTTGCGAGAGGGACAGGCCATCACGCTGGATCAAGCTAACCGCCCGTTGACCGCCAGTCAGGCCGCGTTTGCTTCCCTGGGACAGGTGGATGAACGCACCGCTGAATCGCAAAGAGAAGCATTTGAAAACTGGCTGGTGCAGAGCCCTCTGTGGAACTCAGATCCTTCGCTGCTCATTCGTTTCGACTTTCAGGATCGGAGCGACACACGATCCCTGCGCAATCACGCCCAACAGGCCTCGAATGTTCCCGCTGGCAGCATCGTGGGGTGCGATTGGACAGAGGGCCGCTGGCCTGGGAAGCGGGCCTTGGAATTTCGTAACGTCAGCGACCGTGTCCGGCTGATCGTGCCTGGAGAATACCCCGCGCTCACCCTGAGCGCCTGGATAAGGGTGCATGGCCTTGACCGTGCGTTCAACTCGCTCTTCATGATCGAAGGTTATGAAGACGGAGCCGTGCACTGGCAGATCACTCGGGAAGGCAAGCTACGGCTGGGCATCGCCGGTCGTGGAGGAAAACCCTCACGAGACCATGATACACCGCCTTTATTCACGCCCGAACGTTTTGGCCAATGGGTGCATCTGGCCACCGTCATCGATCCGACAGCTCAGCAAGTGAGGCACTACATGAACGGCGATCTCGTCGCCTCCGTGCCTATCGCTCATTTGTTTCCCGTGCGCCTCGGTATGGCCGAATTAGGAAACTGGAACGACGACGGCCGCCGCGACCGCGTGGCCATCCGTCACTTTAGCGGAGCCATGGATGAGTTCATGCTCTTCTCGCGCGTTTTATCCGACAAGGAGTTAGGCCAACTCGCGCAAGTGAAGTAGTCCGGTATTTTGACACTTCACACGGCATGATCAATGACCCGCATTCATCTGCTGAGCAGATGAATTTCTTGCCGTCACTTAACGAGTAGGATCAGTGCTCGTCATCCGCCTTCTTCGAGTTCTTCGAAGAAGATTTCTTCGGCTTCAGGCCGCTCAGATAGGCCACGACATCACGCACCTCACGCGGGGTCAAAATCCCCAGCATCGGGGGCATCATGGAGATGGGCGGAGTCTGCATGCTGATCTCACTGCGCGGAATCTTTTTCTCGGTGCCATCGGCTAGCCGAACCGTGACAAAGCCTTTGTCTTCCTTAGCCAATGCTCCCGCCACATTGGAGCCATCTTTGAGCGAGACCGTCACAAGGCCATAACCCGGCACGATCTTCGCCACGGGATTGACAAGGGACTCCAACAACTCCGCCTTACTGCGCTGACCGCCGATGGTCTTCAGGAGAGGGCCGACTTGGCTGCCTTCTTTTTCTTCCACCGTATGACAAGCCAGACAATTCGCCCCCAGGTGATTGGTCACGATATCACGGCCATTTTGGGTATCGCCACCCTCCACGAGATCATCTCGGGGTGCGGTCGTGCGGCTCTGCTGATAGGATGCCAGTCGGGTGGCCAATTCCTCATGGTTTTGAGCAGCCTCCAAAGTGTCCAGCTTCAGCCCCGGCTCGACCTTGCCCGCAATCAGTCGCTGAAGCCAGTTGTCGAGGAGATCGGAAACGGCTTTGCCTTTCGTGTTGCCCAACAGTTTCATCGCGGCTTGTTTTTCCACCAGACTCCCCTGCTCCAAGACACGCGAAGCATCTGCGACAGCCTTGACGGGCTCATGATCGAAAGCCTGCTGTAGGGCCTCGATCCGCAATTCCACTGGAGCCGTTTTTTCCCCAGCGAGCTTCAAGGCCTCTGCAAATGCCGGACTCGCCGAATGCTGAGACGACATCAGTTTCAAAGCACCGACGCGCAATTCGGGCTTGGCCTTTGCATCGCTAATGATGGACTGTAACGCTGGCGCGGCCACATTCAGCGAAAGCTTAATCATGAGCTCGATGGCTGCCGCTTTAAGATCGGGATTGGCCAGCGTCAGCAAAGCTTGCACTTGCGGCTGAACCCCATCGGCCACGGTCTCCACATCCCGTGGTGCATAGGTGCGATAAACTCCATCCACACGATCCAACACCGGAGGCTGAGTGAATACCAGGAGCGACTGGAAAGACTCGATCGAAAGAGGTTGATCCGCCAAGGCATGCTTCATGAGGCGTGCCACATTGTCGGCCTGACCTAACCGCAAGTTTGCATTGATCACTCGACGTAAGGCAGCCTCGGCCAGGGTCTGGGGCTCATCCAGCAGAGCAGCTAAGGCTGGCAATGCCTCCGGAATACCCTGATCATCATGGATAGCACGTGCAGCCTCGGTGACCACAGCAGGATTGGCATCATCAAGGAACTCCGCAGTCAACGGTGAGCGCTGACGGCTCAGTGCCAGCACTGCGGCCACTCGCAGATTGTCTGACTCGGCACTGGTCTGAGCAGCCAGGATCTCAGACTTCACACATCCGGCTAAACCTGTCACGACGGCATGCCGTAGCCAAGCATCTCCAGCATCCTGAATCGCCATTTCACGCAGCGCCTTGGCTGCGTCCTCAGTGGTGATCTCCAGTTTCCCAGCCGCAATCGCTGCATGAAAACGCACACGCGGTGAAGATGAAGCCAGAAGCTTGAGAATCCCCTCCTGGCTAGCCTCGCTCGCTTGCCCCTCACTCAGTACCTTGGCCAGTTGAGCCTGCACTTCGGGGTCGATTTCGAGCTTCAGGATCGCCTGAAGCGGCCCATCATCCACCTGCCCTCGGCGGAAACCGATGCCATATCCCCAGATGCCATGAATGCGAGCGAGTAAGGAAGCCTTCACATCTCCAGCGACCTTGGCCAGAGTTTTCCACTCGGCTCGTTTAGCCAACTCCAACTCAGCCCCCACACGAACACGCTGGTCGGCATGGCCTAACAAAACCTGCAAATCGTTGAGGCTGCTCTGAGCAAAGCCTGCGTTCAACAGTTCACCTGTGCGCTGACGCTCGGGGTGCTTCTCGGCCTTATCTTCATCCACCGACCACACCGCGCCCTTTTCATCCAAAGGATACCCGCCCTCCCAATCGGCCATGTAGAAACTGCCGTCTGGCGCCCAACTCATGCCGATCCCCATGATACCGCTATTGATCAAACGCGCTGGATTCATCTCAAAGGTCGCTCCTTTCGGCGTCACGGTAAAAGCCTCCATCTTACCGGAAGGGAATTGATTCAAAATGAAATGGCCCCGCAGGTGCTTGCCCAAAGCGGTGCCCGGCTCGTGCAGGAATCCTGCGGGCCCATTGGAGTAGTTGGCCATGGGCGGCGTGATGAATAGCGGCTGCTGCGCACCTGCCTGCCAGATGTTTTCACGCATCCAACGGCTCTCCATCTTCATGTATTGATGATTGCAGCGCCAGCCACTGTCACTGCGCTCGGTGATGTAAACGAAGCGTTCTTTTTCGCCAGGCATGTCGGCATCGTTATCGACGCCAAACATGTTGCCATAATCATCGAAGGCTACCTCCTGAACATTCCGCAGGCCATGGGCAAACACTTCGAAGCCAGTCCCATCAGGCTCCACCCGCATCACGGCACCTTCATGCGGATAATACCATTTCTTGCCAGCCTTGTCGGTGACGTTCACCCCTTTGTCACCGATACTCCAATAGATACGGCCATCCGGCCCCAAGCGTGGTCCGTGCATGTCATGCCCCGCATAGGCAATGTGCATGCCAAAACCATGGGCCACCACTTCGCGAATATCCGCCACACCATCGTCGTCGGTATCTTTCAATCTCCACAAATCAGGTGCGATGGTTACATAGACCCAACCATCGTGATAGAGGATACCTGCTGCGATCCCTGTGACCTCCGTATTAAACCCCTCCGCAAAAACGGTCATCTTGTCGGCTGTGCCATTGCCATCGGTATCCCGGAGCTGGTAAATGCGCTCACTGTGCACGGTGAGGTCTTTCCAGTCGATGGAGCCATCTTTGTTGTGATCCTTCAGACTGCCACGCGGCAAGCGCATTTTCCCCGGCGCTAACTCGCGATGATAAAACGCCTTTTTATCTTCAACGCTTGTGAAACTGACATCGTCAGGAATCCACATCATATGCTCCCGGATATCCAGATCACCCACTTTTCGACGTGTGGTCGCAGCCACATACACGCGCCCCTGTTCATCGACCGAGCACGCCACTGGATCCGGAACGTTAAGATCACCTGACCAGCGATGTAAAGAAACCTCCGCGGCCACAACCGGAAGGGACAAAAAGACAAGCGGTAACAAAAAACGCATGGGTGGGAGCGAACGATCCTTCAAATCAAAAGGGATGTCCAGCACTCAAGCAGCCCAGACCGCAAGGAAAGACTCCCGCGAACTGAAATTGTTCCCGCTCACGCTGAATTTAACAGAAGCTAGCTCCTGCCTTCAATGTCGTGACCATTCTTTGAGTGCTCACTTTCCTGCGCCCGCCCAACCGCCGCCGATGGCGCGCAGCATCTGCACCGTCGCCGTCAGCCTCTGCCCATCGAGCTGTGCCAGTGTCAGACGTGTGGTCAGCACCACACGATCCGCATCCACCACCTCAAAGTAGCTGGCAAGCCCCTTGTCATAACGCAGACGGGCCAACCGACTGGTGTCTTGAGAAGCGGCGACTGCCGCTGCGACCGCAGCTCTCTGGCGTCCGAAGGCCTTCAAGTCCAGCATGGCATCCTCCACCTCACGCATCGCGGTGAGCAGGGTTTGTTTATAGCTGGCCAAACTTTCATCATAGCGGCCATACGCAGCACGCAGATTCCCCCGCAGGCGTCCGCCTTGGAAAATCGGCACGGTCAACTGTGGACCAATACTGGCTGTTCGGCTGCGCCACTCCAAGAAATCCTCCGCCCCCACACTCTCCAAACCACCGCTGCCCGTCAGACTGAAGACTGGAAAAAAGTTGGCCTTTGCCACGCCGATTTCTGCGTTGGTAGCTCGCAGTTCCTGCTCCGCAGAGCGGACGTCAGGGCGTCTCTGCATCAGATTACTGGGCAGACCAGCAGGCACACGCGGGGGCATAGGCAAACGGCGGTTTTCAGCCAAAGAGAAATTCGCGGGCATCTCTCCGCAGAGAACGGCAAGCGCATGCTCCACGCCTCCACGCTGCCTCTCGATAGCGGCTAGATCACTTTTGGCCAACTCCAGCTCCGTGCGGGCACGAGCCACATCCATTTCATTGGCTAGACCACCTTCAAATCGGGACTGCTGGAGTTTTCGTGCTTCTTCACGGAGAGAAATGGTTTCACGCAAAATCTGCTCCTGCTGATCCAGAGAAGCCGCCAAGAAGTAATTGCGAGCGACCTCGGCAGCAATGACGAGGCGTTGTGCTGCCAGATTATCCGCAGAGGCATCCTCCCGAGCACGTGCGGCTTCGACACGCCGACGCACACGTCCCCACAGATCCACTTCATAGTTAAGGCCTAAATAAGCCGTATGGCGATCACGCTCCAAGTTGGGCAAAGTGGCTCCCGCAGGCAGATTGGCACCGATGGAATTCGCTGACGAGTGCTCATAAGTGGCATTGTTTTGCAGGTTCAATTGAGGGAACCAATCCGCACGCTCCACCCCAGACAACGCACGCGCAGTCGTCACCCGAGCTTGGGCGGCTTTGAGGTCCTGGTTATTGGCCAGAGCCTGCTCGATGAGCGAAGTCAGAGTGCGGTCCTTGAACAAGGTCCACCACTGATCGGGCACAGGCAAATCAGCGACATTTGAGGCCTGTTGTTTCCAGAACTTGGGGAAACCGATTTCTGGGGACTTATAGTTCGGTCCCATCGTGCAAGAGACCATCGCCAAAGAGGCCGCACCGACGATCAAAATACGAGATGCGGGCACTTGGCCGCCCGTGTGAGTCCGAGAAGTGTTCGAGAACATGATGCAGTAAGGAAAGTCGCACTAAAGAAGTCTCAAACTCAGCCAAATAGCCTGGTCTTGAGAATAGCCCACGCGCAGAGCCACCGAGCAACGGTGACGGGAGATTCTGCCAAGGCTTCCATCAATAGCAACACGCACTACCTACGTCCCAAGCGCTTCCTCTGTCTGTGATTTCTTTCGAAATTACTGCCTTTTAGATCCATCCCGGCTTCTTTCTGCACCTTGATCAAAGTGCAGAAAGCTATTTACAACGACTCACGGTTCTGGATCTGACTCTGGCTCCGAATCGCTCAGCAGCACCTGCCCACTCAGCATTGGAGTCGTCGTAATTTTTTCCCCCACGTCGGGCAATTCAGGGAGAAGGAAGTACCCCACACGATCAAAGCTGCCATCAGGATGACGAACGAAAGTACCCTGGTAGGTGACTTTGCGAACATTGGACTTCACCGCATTGGGGATCACAAAACTGCCAGTGAAATACCCCGCGGGCTTGGAAAGCAGCTTGAAAGAAATGCTATTCGGATTGGGGTCGTCTATCCCTGCCTTGGGATTGGGTTTGGCCACCACTACTGTCTGTCCGACAGAAGTCACCTTCCTGTTCATGATGAGGAAAGAGAAAGTCTCGATATCTCCATCGGCCAAACCACCTTCAGAAAAAGAAATCCAGGCATTTTTAGCAGTCATGTCTGTTGGCCCCGTATTCACCAAACCAGCGACAATCCCACCTACGGGGGCCCCCTGATACAACCCACCTGACAAGGTCAAATTGATCTTACCGAAGCCATCTCGATAAGCCCGCTCCTTGGTGCTACCTTCTGGCTTACTCCAACTCATGATGCCCGAGAGGCCATTCAAATTACCAGTGCCTACCCCCGGAGTGGTGATTTCTGGAATCGAGACCAGAGAACCAGCTCCACCCGCCAACGCGCAATACAAGGGGATATCTCCTTGACGACCAATGATCGTGGCGACGGTAAAAGGCTTGCCATCCGCCGTCTTACCCGTGAAGCTCGCCGTGCCTTTGTTCGTCACGGTCAGAGCGCCAAAACCAGTTCCCTGTGGAATCGTTTCATCACCTTTATCCTCCTCAGGAATAGTCAAGCTGTAGGTGTAGGCCCCCATGAAAGCGGTGGGTTGATCCAGCTTCGTCCACGTATTGCGGACCCCCTTGACATCCACCCCTGATTGCTCAATTGCGGGATTACTCAAAGAACCCAGCAGTTGAAACTCCGCATACCCAGGACCTTGGCTCAGATCCAATGTCAGATTGGCCTCCAAGGTTGGAGCCCCTTTACGCAGAAACTGAATGCTGACATTGACCACAGGCTCCGAGTCTTCTTCAGTAATGGTCATATAGCCTTTGCCTGCGTAAGCCAGGGTGCCAGCCATAAGCTTGGCCGTGAAGCTGCCTTTGGAACTCGTCGTCAGGTCGATCCGCCCGCCTAGGTCTGCTGCATTATCGGAAGCACGTTCCACCCGAGCCACAAAAGTGCCGATAGCCTCCACAGGCACGGATTTGATCACAAATGTAATAGGCTGTTTAGGTCCGGTTCCGGTCGCATTTTTTGCACTGATCTGAGCGGTCTGTCCACTTTCGTAAGCCTTGCTGGGAATGCCTTTGATCGCCCCCGTCTTGGCATCCAACTTCAACCCCGCAGGTAACCCCGAGGCAATGTAGGAGGTGGGTTGGCCTTGGGGAAGGTTAGCAATTTTGATCTGATATTCGTAAGAGGTGCCGACGTAACCCACGACAGGCTCAACCTCGTCAATCACCGGAGCTTCGGGAATTGCCGGATTGATGGTGATATTGACGGTTCCTTCAGCAGAAGGGATAGTCCCGTCAAACGCCTTAAAGGTGAAGCTATCAGTGACTTGAGTGGTGATTCCAGCGTTTGCTGTATAGGTGAAAGTGCCGTTCGCGGTATCGAAATCCACACTCCCCATTGTTGGGTCGGAGACTTTCTCAAAGGTCAACTCATCTTCATCCGCATCGGTTGCCACCACTTGGCCACTGACCGTTCCGCCAGAGACCACCGTGATATTCAGATTCTCCACCTCCGGCGCTTGGTTATGATCCTGAACTTCCATCTGGAGAATCGCCACAGCCCCATCACCTAAACCATAGTCGTGCGTCTCTTCACTGACTGCACCAGCAAAGAAAGTGGCCGTAGGACGCAAAAAGACCTCCACTGGACCTGCCGGAGGACCAGAAGCAGGATCCTCAGGGAACTGATAGGGCAGTTTCGCTAACAAGTAGTTCGTCGCAGATGAACGATTATTGCCGGTGTAAAGCCATATGTAGATGTCACTGTCAGCAAACGCATTGGTCTCTCCTGGCACGGTGCTGGCACTGAGTTCGGCTTCAAAAGCGCCTGCTTCCAAATTACCCAGAGAGAAAGCACCTGCCCCAGGAGCGAAGACTTCAAAAGCCGCTTCGAGAGCCACAAAGTCTTTGGCGGCGATTAAGTCCTGAATCTCGGTGTCAGAAATCGTCATTCGGCCGATGACACCATGGCCACCATTGTCACCCACCAAGGTACCAGTGCTATCCGCAACGCCATGAACTGCGAAACCATTGTAATTCGACACCGTGATGGTGGCCGCCTGAACGACTGGTAAGCTCCAGACGATGCACGCGAGCGACAGCAAAAGCTTTTTCATAGAGGAAAGAGATTGGGGGGAAGAGGGCGACAGCGTGTCAACAACGCAACGGCTAGAAGTTACCCTGATTGAGCTGGAAACTGACGGGAGCACCACGGCGATGGATGATGTAAGCCCCGTCCGGCAAAGCTACACTTGCCTGATCTGTGGCACCACCACCTACGCGACGCCAGCCAGCCCCGACGAGACCTCCCGTAGAGTAGTAGTATTGGCTGTAGCCTTGGCCATTCCACAGCATGACGAGGTCCGCCTGATTGGAGGTGACACCACCAGTCAAACCAGCCTGCAAACCTGAATTGGCGAGCGTCCGCCCTTCCGAAGAAGGGGTATCACCTCCAGCATTCACCGGGCACAAATTAGCCACGAAATTATTACCGGTCTGTAAATCCACCACGGTCTTCCCTGGTTTGACCTGACCGACAAGCACCACCGATTTGGCTGATCGTGCAAAAATCGCGAAGCCGCCGCCAAATTTCAAGGGAGTGGAGGCTTGGTCTGTAGTCCCCTGCCCGACTTGACGCCAGCCAGTGCCCTGTGCTCCGCCAGTGGAATAAAAATACTCATCGAAGCCGGAGCCATTGGGAACCTGAATGAGATCCGAATCCGCAGGCGTCGTGCCAGCAGTCAATCCCGCTGAGTTATCTGCCCCAAAAACCTCGGCCAAAGTCCACAGCTTCCAAATTTTCACGGTCGCCCCATCAGCCACACCCTCGGGAACGGGCTGTGACAAGACGATCTCATTACCGGTGGAAACCGTGTCCACTATGACGCTCGTGAATCCCAAACCCGCGCCTTCACTGACGATCTCCACGATGTAGCCGGGATTGAATTGATCATCAGTCAAGGAGACCTGCGGACTCCCCTGGAGAAAGACCCGAGTGCGAACCGTACCGATATTGATCAAGCCCTGCAAATCCATGGATGGCTGCAAGGCAAACCCCATGAAATTGGTGCCTTGATTGAGGTTGAGCGTCAGAAACCCGACCACTGGCGTCGTAACCAATGTTTGCGCCATTGCAGAAACAACCAGCAGACAAGATGAGACGAAAAAGAGAAGGCGTTTCATGGTTGAGAACGATCAAATATCACGATCAGGGTTTCAGAGGCAATCTATTCTATTAGGCTCGGTTGAGAAAGTTAAGAATTTTTTTCACTGGCTTCATAGACATCGGCACCGTCTGACTCCCTCACACCAGATATCATCCCCAAAAGCTGCTTTCGTTACAAGAATCCTCAGGAAAATGTATCTTTTGAGGTGCTGACGCGCCAGAAATGGGGACTGATGTCACTGAGCATCTTGTCCTGCTTTGGATTCTTCCGCCCCTTCGAAAGAAACGGCGTGTCTCCAGCGTGTCTCCAGGTCACTCCCGCCCCATTTTCACCCCCATGTCCGATACCGCCGCTGCAGCAGCCCTCGTTTCAGCATTCAGCAATCTCAAATCCGCTCTCAGCAAACGCATCGTCGGGCAGGATGCCGTCATTGAGCAGGTCTTCATTGCCATCGTGGCCGGAGGCCACAGCTTGTTGGAAGGGGTGCCAGGCCTGGCTAAAACACTCCTGGTCAAGTCACTGGCTGACGCCATGCACCTGGGCTTCCGCCGAATCCAATTCACGCCCGATTTGATGCCAGCAGACATTACCGGCACCGAAATCATCCAGGAAGATGCGGAGACTGGGCGCCGGAAACTAGTCTTCCAAAAGGGTCCCATTTTCTCCCAGATCATCCTGGCGGATGAAATCAACCGCACCCCGCCTAAAACACAGGCCGCACTCCTGGAGGCCATGCAGGAGAAGAGTGTGACAGTGGGCCAGGAGACCTACATCCTGCCGAAGCCTTTCTTTGTACTGGCCACCCAAAACCCCATTGAGCAGGAAGGCACCTACCCCCTACCCGAGGCACAAAAGGACCGCTTTCTTTTCCTCATCAAAGTGGATTACCCCACTCGGGACGAAGAACGTGAAGTCATCGCCCGCACCACGGGAGGCGTGCAGGAGGACATTCAACCCGTCATCACGGCGGAAGAATTGCAAGCCGCCCAAGCGCTCTGCCGCAAGGTGCCGGTGCCAGATCATGTGACCGACTTCGTGCTGGATCTCGTCCGTGCCACGCGCCCTACCGAACCGAATGCCCTGCCGTACGTGAAAGAAATGCTCGGTTGGGGAGCGGGTCCGCGTGCCAGCCAGATGCTCGTGCTCGCCGGAAAGGTCCGCGCCCTTCTTCAAGGTCGCACCCATGTCACCACGGATGACATCGAAGCCCTGGCCCTCCCTGCCCTACGCCACCGCATCGTGCCCACCTTCCATGCGGAAGCTGAAGGCGTGACTGTCGACATGATTGTCAAAGAACTGATTGCCAAGGTAAAGAAACCTGAAGCCAAGGTTCTGTGACCCCCACGGCAGCCAAGGCTGCCCCTGAAAAGTGCCTAACCGCCCATTTCGATGGCCACCCTGTCCTCCATCCTCGAAGCCGAAGACATCACCAGTCTGCAGAGCCTGCAGCTCTTCGCACGCACCGTTGTGGAGGGCTTTACCACGGGCCATCACGCCTCCCCACACAAGGGCTTCAGTGTCGAATTCCGCCAGCATCGTCCTTATGTCCAGGGAGATGATATCCGCCGACTCGACTGGAAGATTTTTGGCCGTGCGGATCGCTTTTACATCCGCGAGTTCGATGAAGAAACCAACTTGAGAGCCACGCTTGTTCTCGATGCCAGTGGCTCGATGAATTACCGCGGGCAGAAAGGCGTTCTGAAGTTCGACTACGCTCGCAAACTGGCCGCAGCCATGGCCTACCTTTTGATGTCTCAGCAAGACGCCGTGGGCCTCATCACTTTCGACAGAAAGATCCGCGAGTTCATCCCGAATCGCACCCGCATCACCCACCTGCATCATGTGCTGGAGACGCTGGTTAAAACCGAGCCTGGGCAGGATACCGCGTTAGCTCCTGTGCTCGAATCCTTAGCCCAGCGGCTGAAACGGCGCGGTTTGGTTATCCTCATCAGCGATTTCTTTGATGATGCCGCAGCCATCATGAAAGCCGTGGGCGTGCTTCGCAAGAAAGGTCATGAGGTCATCGCCATTCAGTTGTGGGATCGTGATGAACTCGACTTCCCTTTTGGTCAGTGGTCACGCTTTGAAAATCTGGAGAATAACGATGAAAGCCTTCTCCTAGACCCTGCTGCGGTCCGGCTACGTTACATGGAAGTGCTGAAGACCTTCCAAGAACAGCTCACGGAAGGCTTCCGCAAGCATCAAGTGGACTACCTCAGCCTGCCTACCGATGAATCCCACACGGCAGCTTTGAGAAGTTATCTGGCATTGAGAATGAGATAAATCCATGACCTTTCTCAATGCCATTCTCCTTGCCGGTGGCGCGACCTTTCTCGTTCCCCTGCTGATCCATCTGCTGAACAAGCGCCGAGTGCAGACCGTCCGCTGGGGGGCCATGCACCTCCTGCAAGAAGTGATCAAGCAGAAGAAGCGTCGGATGAACATCGAGCAATGGCTTCTGCTCGCGGTTAGAATCGCTATCCCGATCGTGCTGGCTCTGTGTTTAGCCCGCCCCGTGCTAACGGCTCTCCGCACTTTTGGTTTGGCCAAGACCTCACTGGTGATGATGCTGGACGATTCCTTCTCCATGCGTGCCCCCGCCCCCAATGGCTCTCCCGCAGAAAGAGCGCGTGCCGATACTACCCGCATTTTAGAGAGTCAGCCCAAAGGCTCTGATGCCCAGGTCATCTTGAGTGGTGGCAATTCCCACACCTTACTCCCTCAGGCCTCCCGCACGCTTGATCTCATCCCGAAACAACTGATCGAAGTCCCCAACCAAGCTGGCCCGGTCCGCGTCAACGAGGCGCTGCAAATTGCCGCTGCATCCATGGCCAAAACAGCCAATGGCGCACGAGAGTTGGCCATTCTCTCAGACTTCCAGGCCAGCGATTGGAAGAGCATTGCGGATGGGGCTTCTCTGCCAGCGCTGGAATCCATCCTCAAACAAGAGCCCAAACCTCAAGTCACCTTCTACCGCCTCACCAGCGATCTCACGGAAAACCTCAGCATTGCCAGTGCCGATGTCTCAGCCTTGGTTGTCGCTGAAGAGCAGCCCGTAGGCCTGCGTGCACGCATTCAAAATCATGGCACGCGGCCTTGGCAAGATGTCGCCGTCCATCTGGAAGCCGATGGAGTGCGCCTCCGCACTTCCCGAGTCTCACTCCCGCCCGAAGGTGAGGCCGTCATTGCCTTCACGCATGCCTTTGACACCGTCGGAGACCACTCTCTGACGGTCCGCCTCGAAGGCGATAGCTTCCCCGATGACAATACCTTTCACACCATCATTCAGGTTCGCAATCAATTGAACGTGCTCTTGGTGGAGGGTGATCCGAGTCTCGAGGCCTTAGGTGGTGCTGCCGATTTCTTGGAACTCGCTCTCGCCCCGCATCAATCCGCCAGTGCTTCATTAAAAGACCTGATCCGCACAACCAAGGTCGAAGCTCGACGACTCCGCGACGACGATTATCGCGGCAAGGAAATCGTCATCCTCGCAGATGTGGATCGCCTTCAGGGCAACCGTTTGAATGAACTCATCAAGTTCGTTCAGAACGGCGGAGGTCTGGTGATCTTCGGTGGCCCTCATTGCGATGTGGATTGGTATAACCGCGAGCTCTATCGCCAGGGTGAAGGTCTGCTACCGGCTTCGATCAAAGGACTTCTGAGTGCTAGCAACGCACAACCTGCACGGGTCCTCCAACAGCGATTGACGCATCCTGCCATGATCTATTTTAACGACTCTCGGGGCGGACATCTCCAAGACGCAGCTTTTCAGTCGTGGCTCAATCTGGACACCTCGGGGCAAAAGGAGAGCAAACCTCTCTTGATGCTGGACCGTAACTCCCCGCTGTTTGTCGAAAAAGCCTATGAACGTGGGCGAGTGATCCTAGCCGCAACCACGGCTGATGCTGAATGGTCCAACCTTCCCCTCCAACCCTTTTTCGTTCCTCTCATGCAGAGGATGATCACTTACTTGGCCACCCAAGATGCCACCACGGCTTGGCACTCTGTCGGCACCGCATTCCGTATGGTCTTACCCAAGGAACGCCTCGGGGTCGAATACACCTTCCAAGGACCTAGTAGCCCGCCCCTTACACTCAAGGCTAAAAGCGACGGAGACAAAGCCCTGCTGGAAACACCAGCCATCACAAGCCCGGGTATTTACAAGCTTACCCAAGGCAATACGACTCGTCTGCTAGCCTACAATCTAGATCCCGCAGAATCCGATCTCGCCCCTCTATCAGCCGAACAAGTGCAGCACATTGCTGATCGTCATCAGGCCGCCTTCGTCGAATCTTTTGATGCTTGGCAAAAGCTGGACCGCACTCGTCGTCACGGCAGCGAACTCTGGAAACCTTTCCTCCTTGCCCTCCTTGCCCTGCTGTTTTTCGAAGTTCTGCTCCAGCAGAGAATCGCACGTGGGTGAGGTTTAGGTGGCTGTCGCGGGAGCATGGTGCTTGCTCACATTATCACCATCGCTGCTTTTGAGTCCCCAAAACGTCGCTGACGACAGGATGGTTAGGCTTCCCATGGTGATGAAGGCATGATGCAGAGCGGGCACCACCTGCGAGGCGTCGGTTTGGTTCACATTGCCTAGAAACCAGGCGGCAAGCATGGAAGCAAACGCCACCCCGAAGCTGGCTGACATCTGCTGGCCCGTGCTGGCAATGCTGCTGGCTTTGCTGGCCTCTCGATCCTCCACGTCGGCAAAAACCAGGGTATTCATGCTGGTGAATTGCAGAGAGGAAAAGAACCCTTGGGTAAAACTCAAGGGCACGATCATCCAGATGGATGTACCGGGCTGCACCTGGGTGAAAAGCGTGATCGTCACGCCTAACAAAACGGTGTTCACGATCAGCACCTGACGATGCCCAAATTTAGCCAATAAGGGCCGACTGATCACCTTCATCCCGATGGCTGCCAGCGCCAGTGGGATGGTGAGCAAACCTGCCTGCCAAGGCGGAAAACCCAAACCGATCTGATAAAGCAGCGGCAGCAGAAACGGCATACCGCCTACTCCCAGGCGTGTGATGAAACCGCCCAAAACCGAAACCCGAAACGTGCGGATGCCAAACAGGTGCATGGCCAACAGCGGTGTTTGAGTCTTTAACGAATCTCGCCAATACGCATACAGCAGCCCCAGTGAGATCAGCGTCATCACCGTTAAAGTCAGAGGGGAAAGCGTGTGCTCGCCAAACACCTCCAGCACATAGGAAAGCAGTGCGATGCCACTGCCAAAGAGGAAGAAACCCGATTTATCCAGTGGAGCCGCTTCAGGGTCACGGAAGTCCGGCATGTGAGCTCGCGCCAGCCATAACCCCACGAGGGCGAAAGGCACATTCAGCAGAAAGATCACTCGCCAGGAAAACCAGTGAATGATGGCCCCGCCTAACGAAGGCCCGATCAGAGGCCCGATGAGTGCCGGGATGATCACATACGTGGTGATGCGTAGCATCTCGGATCGAGGAAAAGAACGGACCAAGGCGATACGCCCTACGGGCATCATCATCGCTCCACCCATCCCCTGAATGACACGGGAAACCACGAGCATGGGGGGATTCACAGCCACAGCACACAGCAATGAGCCGAGCGTGAACAGCACAATAGCCAGAGAAAACACTCGTTTGGTGCCAAACCGGTCTGCCATCCAGCCACTGATGGGAATGAATACGGCCAGACTCAGCGTGTAGCTGGTCAGCACCGATTTGAGGCTCAGAGGTTCCACCCCTAAACTGGCAGACATCGTCGGCACCGCCGTATTTAAAATGGTCGCGTCCAGCTGCTCCATGAAGAGAGCCACCGCCACGAGCCAGGGCAGGATGGAAAGAGAACGTTCTGGAGGTTGGACTTGGCCAGCAAAGATCATGTCTGGCTAAGATACGTATGAATCACCCCTCCAGCTCCTTTCTCCACGCCTTCAAAATCGCATCCAGCAGTCCTGGATAACGACTATCCAGATCCTTCTTCCGCACGCGACTCGTCAGCTCCACCCCACGCCGTTCACTATGAATGACACCCGCCTCGCGCAGGATGCGGTAGTGCTGGGAGCAGGTGGACTTCGGCATGCTGCAACTGAGGCGGCTAGCCGTCTCGACGCAGTTGAGCCCCTGTTCCTCTTTACGGAGTTCAGCGACAATGCCTAGCCGCACCGGATCGGAGAGGGCATGCAGGATGCCAGCGACGGTGATGCTTTCAACGGGTGGATGGTGAAGCGGTCTGATGAAAACATGATACACAAATTTCGCTTGCAGTTCAATCTTTCTTTAGTTCAGTATTTATGAACAAAGGAACTATTGCTATGCCTTCTCTTCTCGATCCTATCCAAGTCGGTGCCCTTCAGTTGCCCAATCGCGTATTCATGGCTCCCCTCACCCGCTCCCGTGCTGGAGCTGAGCGCATCCCGAACTCTCTGATGGCCGAATACTATCGTCAGCGTTCCAGCGCTGGGCTCATCCTCACCGAAGCCACATCCGTGACTCCCATGGGCGTCGGATACGCCAATACCCCCGGCATCTGGTCGGCGGAACAAGTGGCTGGTTGGAAACAAGTGACACAGACGGTTCACGAAGCGGGCGGGCACATTTTTCTCCAGCTCTGGCATGTGGGCCGCATTTCAGACCCCATGTTCTTGAATGGAGAATTGCCCGTAGCCCCCAGTGCCATCACACCCGCAGGCCACGTCAGCCTCGTGCGGCCAGAGAAAGCTTTCGTCACACCACGTGCTCTGGAGTTGAATGAGCTTCCCGGTATTGTCGAAGCTTATCGCCGAGGCGCACAAAACGCTCTCGAATCCGGATTTGACGGTGTGGAAATTCACGGTGCCAACGGCTATCTGCTCGATCAGTTCCTCCAATCGAAGACCAATCAACGCACGGATGACTACGGCGGCTCCATCGAAAACCGGGCTCGCCTCATGCTGGAAGTCGCCGATGCAGCCATCTCGGTGTGGGGATCCGACCGCGTAGGCATGCACCTGGCTCCTCGGGGCGATGCCCACGACATGGGGGATGCGAATCCTCTGGAAACCTTTGGTTATGTTGCTCACGAACTAGGCCGCCGGAAGATTGCCTTCATCTGTGCTCGCGAATACGTAGGGCCCGATAGCATCGGCCCGGAACTGAAAAAAGCCTTCGGCGGCATCTACGTGGCCAACGAAAAATTTACACTCGCCAGCGGCAATCAGGCCCTGGCTGAGGGCCATGCCGATGCCATCGCCTTCGGTGTGCCCTTCATCGCCAATCCCGATCTGCCGGAGCGATTCCGCCAGCATGCCGCGCTCAATCCAGCTGATCCCACCACGTTTTATGCGGACGGTGCCAAGGGATACACCGATTACCCAACGTTATGAAAACCGCCGCAGGCTTTCTCTACTCGGTGCTGGATCTTTCCCCGATCCTCAAGGGAGAGACAGCGGCTGACTCCTTCCGCCACTCACTGAAGCTTGCCCAGCAAGTGGAGCAGTGGGGCTATCATCGCTTCTGGCTGGCGGAGCACCATAACATCCCCGGTGTAGCCAGTGCGGCCACATCGGTCGTCATCGGTCACATCGCGGGAGGCACTTCCAGCATTCGTGTCGGCTCTGGAGGTATCATGTTACCCAACCACGCTCCGCTGGTCATTGCCGAGCAATTCGGCACCCTGGAATCTCTCTACCCTGGCCGCATCGATCTCGGTCTAGGCCGCGCTCCAGGTGGAGATCAACTCACTGCACGAGCGCTGCGCCGAGGACTCGGCAGCAGTGGCGACACCTTCCCAGATGACGTGCGCGAGTTGCAAAGTTATCTCGGCCCGACCGAACCTGGGCAAAAGGTGCGCGCCGTTCCCGGCCAGGGGTTAAATGTGCCACTTTATTTGTTAGGCAGTAGTACATTCAGCGCACACCTCGCCGCTGAAATGGGACTCCCGTTTGCGTTCGCTTCTCACTTCGCCCCCGAGATGCTGTATCAGGCATTGGACATTTATCGCAGCCACTTTCGGCCCTCGGCCGCTTTGGCCCAACCGCATGTCATGGTCGGCGTGAATGTCTTCGCTGCGGATACCGATGAAGAAGCCACCCGGCTCTTCAGCTCCCTTCAGCAGGTGTTCCTCAATATCATCCGGGGCTGGCCACGCGAACTCCAGCCACCCGTGGATGACATCGACCGCCTGTGGAACCCCGTGGAAGAATCTCAAGTCAGCCGCATGACCCGCTGCTCTGCGGTCGGGGGGCCAGATTCTCTGCGTGCCCAGATCCAATCTCTGCTGGACGACACGGAGGCGGATGAACTGATCGTCACCGCGCACATCTATGATCAGCAGGCCCGGCTGCGTTCGTTTGAAATCGCCGCTGAGGTTTTCAAAAGCCTGCAAGGCACCACTCCCTCTTTCACACCTAACGATTCGTTCAACCAATAAACTCACCTCTTATGGAATACAGACAACTCGGCGGTTCAGGCTTTAAAGTCCCAGCCCTCACTTTTGGCACCGGCACCTTCGGTGGAGGCACGGAATTCTTCAAAGAATGGGGTTCCTCTGATGTCGCAGAAGCCTCCCATCTCATCGACATCTGCCTGGAACACGGCCTCAACATGTTTGACAGTGCCGACATCTACTCCGCCGGCCTTGCCGAGGAAATTCTCGGTCAAGCCATCAAAGGCCGCCGGGATCAGGTGCTCATCTCCACCAAAGGCACCTTCCGTTTTGGTGACGGGCCTAACAATGTGGGTTCCTCCCGCTGGCACCTCATCCGCTCTGTGGAAGGTAGTCTCAAGCGCCTGGGCACGGATTACATCGATCTTTATCAGCTTCACGGCTTCGATGCCATGACCCCCGTGGAAGAAGTGATGAACACCCTAGACGACCTCGTCCGCGCAGGGAAAATCCGCTACATTGGGGCCTCGAACTTCTCCGGCTGGCACCTCATGAAGGCTCAAGCTTACGCCGATAAGTTTGGCCTGTCCCGCTATGTCGCGCATCAGGCCTACTACTCCCTCATCGGCCGCGATTATGAATGGGACCTCATGCCCTTGGGCCTGGATCAGAAAGTCGGTGCCGTCGTCTGGAGCCCCCTCGGTTGGGGACGCCTCACGGGCAAGCTCCGCCGCAACCAGCCCCGTCCCGAAACCAGCCGCCTGAACCACAAGCTCAGCACCGAAAACGGTCCTCAAGTTTCCGACGAGTATCTCTACAAGGTCGTGGACGCTCTCGATGAAGTGGCCGCTGAAACCGGAAAAACGGTGCCGCAGGTTGCCCTTAACTGGCTGCTCCAGCGCCCGACGGTCTCCTCTGTCATCATCGGTGCCCGCACCGAAGAACAACTCCGCCAAAACCTCGGCTCTGTCGGCTGGAACCTCACCCAGGAGCAGGTGGCTAAACTCGATGCCGCCAGCAGTGTGCCCAAGACCTACCCGTATTGGCACCAATCCGGTTTCGGCGAGCGCAATCCGTTCCCAACAGCGGCTTAATGGTTCTTCGACATCCTCCTCATTTCACCACCGGAGTGAGGAGGATGGCCTCAGAATGCCACCCAAATACAAAACAGCCGAGGTTCACACCTCGGCTGCTTCATTTAAAAGAGGGTCTTTAGAACCGCTCCGTCTTAGTTCTTGGCCAACTCAGCGGTCTTCTTCTCGAAGGCAGCTTTGGCTTGGTTCGCGATGGCGGCGAAGGCGGCTTCGTCCTTGATGGCAAGGTCGGACAGCACTTTGCGGTCGATCGTGATGCCAGCATACTTCAGGCCTTCGATCAGGCGGCTGTAAGTGATGCCCAGCGGACGGGCGGCGACGTTGATACGCTGCACCCAGAGGTTACGAAAGGCGCGCTTACGCACCTTGCGGTCACGGTAGGAATACGTCATCGCCTTGCGGACGGCGTCCTTGGCGTAACGGAAGTGGGTGGAACGGAATCCGCGGAAGCCTTTGGCTTTCGCGAGTGTGCGCTTCCGGCGTTTGCGGCTAGCGGGGGCGTTGGTGGCTCTTGGCATTGTCTATTTCTCCGAACAGGCTGTTGTTTAAATTCGATGACCGGCCTCACCTGATCGTAGGCTTCGGGCGAGGAAGCCAGACCGGAACATCGTGATCCCCGGCAGGGGGATCGTGGGGCTTAACCGCGATGTGAGAAAGGCATGTTTGCCTTCACTGCGGCTGCGTCCACTTCTGCCACAAGGGCGACTTTACCGAGATTGCGTTTCCGCTTGCGGCTCTTATTCTGCAAGATGTGGCGCTTGCCCTGTTTACGGCGAAGCACCTTACCGGATGCAGTAATTTTGAACCGTTTGGAGACGGCTTTTCTCGTTTTGGCTAGACCAGCGTTTTTGGACATAGGGGCCGCGAAGGTGCAGTGAAATGGCTAAACGGCAAGGTTTTTTTAACAGGAAACGTGGCAAAATTCAGCTCAGATGGCCCAAAGTTCGGCATTCAGGTTGCTTGTTCCCACGCCACCTTCTACGTTTCCGGCCCTTTTCCCGACCTCATGCTCCTCACCACGAAAGCCTATGCCCGTGCCGGTTTGGTTGGCAATCCCTCCGACGGCTACTTTGGCAAGACGATCTCCTTCATCATCCGCAATTATTGCGCGGAGATCACGCTGTATGAGACACCGGAGCTGAAAATCGAGCCCAATCAGCGGGATCACTCGGTCTTCGGCAGCATCGAGGAACTGGCCCGGGACGTGCGACAGCACGGTTACTACGGTGGCATCCGCCTTCTTAAGGCGAGCGTGAAACGCTTCTTTGAATACTGCCGGAAGGAAAACCTGCCCCTGCATGGGCGAAACTTCACCCTGCGCTACACCAGCAACATCCCGCCCCAAGTGGGCATGGCGGGCAGTAGCGCCATCATCACGGCCTGTTGGCGGGCTCTGATGCAGTTTTACCAGGTGGAGATTCCCACCTACCTGCTCCCCAGCTTAGTGCTCAGTGTTGAGAATGATGAACTCGGTATCCCGGCTGGTCTCCAGGATCGCGTGATCCAGGCTTATGAGGGAGTCGTGTTCATGGATTTCAACCGAGCCTCCATTGAGAAACGTGGCTATGGCATCTATGAGGAGCTAGATCCCTCTCTTTTGCCCCCTGTCTTTGTGGCTTACACCACCAAACTGAGTGAGGGCACCGAAGTCTTTCACAATGACATCCGCGGTCGCTGGAACCGAGGGGATCGGGAAATCGTCAGCGCGATGTATCAGTGGGCCAACCTCGCCCAGCGCGTGCGCGACATGCTGCTGGAGAAACGCGGGCATGAGATCGGTCCTCTGCTCAATGAGAACTTCGACCTGCGCCGCCGCCTGTATAAGCTCAGTCAGGGGAACATTGACATGGTCGAAGCAGCCCGCGACTGCGGTGCCAGCGCCAAATTCACCGGCAGTGGCGGTGCCATCGTCGGCACCTATGCAGATGAAGCCATGTTTCAGAAGCTGAAAGCCTGCCTGGAACCCCTGAGCGTGGCGGTGATCAAACCCCAGATTTTGCCCGAATCTTAGTCCACTCTGGGGGCCATCAGAATTCCTGATGCAAGCATCCGTTCTCTCGATTGGAGCCCGGCACGGCACTCGCCTTTGCTAGCGGCATGAAACCACACACCGCTTTCCTGCCCCGTATTCTCGTCTGGCTCAGCACCAGCCCGTCCTCTCGGCCCGGTGGTCTATCTGGGATCTATTTGAATGGACGAGTCATCCAGCTTCCGTCTTCGCTTTCATCACGATCAAAAAAACGCTAGGCTGGCGATGATGGAACTCTATCAACTCCGCTCTTTCGTTGCCGTGGCTGAGGAAGGTCACCTGACGCGTGCCTCAGAGCGTCTCTTTTCCAGCCAGCCCACCGTCAGTAGCCACATCAAAGCCCTGGAAGAGCAGCTCGGCCTCCGGCTTTTCGACCGGACGGCACGCGGAATGCAGCTTACCGAGGATGGCCAGGTCATGCTGGATCATGCCCGTGCGATCCTCAAAAGCGCCGATGGCATGACCCGCAAGGCCAGCGCCATCAAGGCCCCCGAAGGTGGACTCTTCCGCCTCGGCATCAACAATGCGCTCGACTTCCTACGTGCGGATCAAGTCGTAGCCCACATGGTGGACCGCTACCCGCGCCTGAAGTTCCAGATCGATCAAGGCAGCAGTGGAGCCGTCCTCGCCGCCATTGCTCGTGGCGACCTCGATGCCGGTTTCTACGAAGGAGAAAATGAGTATGAAGAGATTGAGGGCACTCTGCTCTCCCACGTCCCCATCGGCATTGTCATTCCCAAACAATGGTCGTCCGAGTTTCAGGAGGCTGACTGGGGTCGCCTCCAGTCTCGCCCTTGGGTCTTCGTCTCCACGCTATGCTCTTACTACCGCCTGATCGAGCGCCTGGAGCGACAACACCAACTCCAGCTCGATAAGCGTTTCGAGGTCAGTGAGGATCAGGCCTCGCTCAGCCTCGTGGCGCGTTGTGTCGCTCTCTCGGTGCTCTCCATCCGCCATGTGGAGGAGTCCCCTCTGCGCGATCGCGTCGAGCTTTGGCCTCACTTCCGCCATGCCATGCCCCTGCACATCGCCTACCGACGTGACCGCGCCGATGAAACCCTCATCCGCTCTCTGGTCAGCATCTGCCAGGAAGTCTGGGGGCAACCACAAGCGCCGCTCAAGGTCCAGTCCAACTCACTGATCGATCACCAACGGCTGAGTGCTTAAAGGGTGAATAGGCCAACTCATAGCTGGACATCCCTCCGTTCATTTCAGCGGCACGAAAAACTCCCGCTTGAGCTTGCTAAAAACGATCTCCGAGGTGCCATACTTGGGTAACAAGCGTCGTCTCCCCGTCGAGTAAGTGACATACACCTCATCATGGTAGAGATGCATGAAAGGTGTATTCACCGCATTGTAGTCAGTCACCGAAAAAGCCCGCCGATAACGACTGTAACTGCGATCAATCATGACCACGTCGCAGGTGTTTCGGGTGATCGAGGCACCGCCCATGGACACACTCGGGGCTGTAAACATGGCCACCATGCCGATAGGTTTACCAAAATCAGCAATCGTCGGCCTGCCGATACCGTAAGTCCACTTCTTCACGGGCTCATCAAAAGCATACAGATCAGTCTTCCCGACTTTGCTCAAAACGTAACCGCTTTCCTGTACATTGCTGCGCAGATGCAGGTAGATGAAGTCGTTGTCTTCGGTCATGGCAGGCTCCGCCAGGATCTTTACCTCCGTCTTTAGCTGCCGCGGATCAGGAGCCCCTAACAGTTCCCATGTGCTCCCTTGATCGCTGCTGCGCATCAGGACATTGGTCATAAGTTTAGTGACGCCTTGCTCCGAGTTTTTGATCTGGATGGTGCTGTAAAGTTGCCCATCAAACGTCAAAAAATCACAGGCCGTGTTGATACCCTTAGCAAACTGTTCTCCGAAACCTCGGCCGAACAAAAAGTCCAAATGGGCCTGAATGGCAGGAACTGCCAGATCCATCACTTGAGCAGCATCTTTGGCAATGGAACAACGCACCGCCATCAGCCCTGACAGCCTCCCGCTGGAGACATCGTGGTCCTTGTAAAAGATCCGGTAGCCAGACACAGGATCTCCCCCGAAACGACCCGTGAAAAAGATCCTCAGAGTCTGGTCAGTGAGCACATGCAGCATCGGCGCAGAAACATACGTTCCGCCTAGAGAGAGCCCGTTGGAGGATTCCCCAGCAGCCGCCACATCCACCCAGGTCGCCGTCGCCGCGGGATTCAGGATGTTAAACACCGCCATCCGGGCAATCTGCCCCGGTTTGTTCTCCTCCGGCGTCGTTTCATTGCATTGGTAAACCGCATAGCCGATGCCTTTCACGATCTTCAGGGAGGACTGATGGGCATACTGCTCCGTCGTGTATCGGCTTATTAGAGCGGCCTGATCCACGAAAGACCGGGCAGAGATCTCCCCCAGAGGCGGGGGAGCCTCCTCTGCATGAGAGAAACTCACGCCAAGCCAAGCCACTCCCATCAGCCCGATGAAATAACGCATCTTTATCATGACCTCATTCAATCACACTACGGTCAGAGGTCCATCAAACACGGTCAGGCTCACTACCTCGGTCAGCGCCACATGCGGTCCATGTTGAGTGTTTTTCGGAGCATGAAACAAGGTGCCTGCTTGATACACCGTCTCCCCTTCCTGCCACTCTCCCGAGACAATCCAGGCCCATTCATTGGCCGCAGGATGTGTATGGGCCGGCACGGTCACACCCGCATGAAATTTCCTCAGCACCACCACTCCACGGGTTTCTTCATGCTGATGCAGGATCTTCAATTCCACACCTTCATAAGGTCCAGGCTGCCAGGGCTTTTCGTCTGCAAGAGCAAGGTAGGGAAACATAAGCCATGGAACGACGCGCCCACCCTTCATTTTCCACTCCTTTCACTTTTCGTCAGAGGAGTGATATTCTCAATAGCTAGCTCTCCTCCCGTGGCCAAGCCAGAAACTCAGAGAACCGCTCGCTGATTTGCGTGGTTTGATGAGTCGAAAGGGTGGCTTCGGGGAAATGCAGCCACACGGAAGGATCCTCGGGGCCAAGCTGGAGCCAAAACTCGCATTCCTCTTCTCCTTCACCGAAGCATAAAAAAGGCTCCGGCTTGCCCAGATAGCTCCGCAACGACGATGGATGTGCTGGCATGAGCTGCAGCCATTCGTAAATCTCCTCGTCATCCGCCAACCCACGAGGATACAGGGTCCAACACTTCGTTAGCCAAGGCGACTCCGGCTCGAACAACGCCCGATAGGCAGCGGGTAAAAGCAGACTCGTCTGCTGCTCTAAGGCTGCAAATTCGGGGTGAATCAGCCGCTGCTGATAGAGCGCCCAATCCTCACTCTCCTGAATTTCCGTCTTCTCTCGATTACGACTGAAAGGATACCACAGCAGGAACACTCCCACCCACCCGATGAGGAAGGTTAAAACGAGCACTCCCACCACCTGCCACCACAGGATTGTTTTTTCTGTCTCAAAAATCGATATGATCGAGATTAAGGCTACCCCCAGGGCAATCAGACCAAAGCACCAGCAGCCGAGAAAGATCAGCACTCGATAAAAAAATTTGCCTCCCCTGCCCGCGCTGCTCCAATCCAAATACGATTTGAGAGCCAAAGCCTGGATGATCCCTATCGCAGGCACCCCAAAGATGAGGCCGATGCTGAGAATGATCGATACCCACTCCCACTTCTCCCGCTCGACAGGCGGCAGCTTCCCGATCCCGAAGAAGGCCCCCATCAAGGCCAGCCAAACCAAAAACGTCATCACACAACCACGCTTCTGTTTGCGACCATCCGCATGACTTGTTTCAGAATCGGGTGCGTAAGGTGGCATAAGAGACTTCCCAACAACGTCTCCGCCGTGCAAATCCTTAGCGATTCAGCCATCAGTCCAGATACTGGGGATACGAACGAAAGCTCAACTGCCCAAGTTCGGAGCCCCAGCTTCAGCCGGACTCTTTGGTCTCATATGCCGCCTAAGCCAACCAACGACCTGCTGAAGACCGATCACCACTCCCCCTGCCTGCGGAATTTCTTCTGCACATTTTCGCCGAATTGCTTGCCTGCGGCACTCAGGTTTTCGATCACTTGATCCATGGGCAAACCCACACTGCCGCGAGCCGCCGGGATCACTGTCTCGCACTCATTGGCATCCATAAAGCGCGAGGCATCTAGCAAACCTTCCTCTTCGCCTAACGGGATGGCTAGAAAGCCATGCTTATCCGCGTGAATCAGCTGCCCAGGCTGGATCTTGCGACCAAACACCTCCACCTCACAGCCCCAGCGCACTGGATGCACATGCGCATGGCCAACGCAGAAGCGCCGCGCCAGAGCTTTGAAACCCGCGTTGGTCATCTCATCCACATCCCGGATGGCCCCATCCACGATGGTTCCCACACACCCCAGAGCGCGATGTGCATTGCTGTTCACCTCCCCCCAAAAGGAGCCGATGACGGCGGGCTTATCCAGATCCTGCACCACCACGATCTTCGGTCCCGGCAGGCTGGCCACATAGCGGCGATACTCAGCCCAGGCATTTGGATTTGCTTCGCGAGGAGCCTTACTGGAAGGCTGGATCACCACCGTTACCGCATAGCCCACCATCGGCCCCATCTGCGGCATGAAATCCCGCGTCTCCTCCAGGTTAACCCCATCCGCAGCTACATCGGCCTTGGTGATTTGTTCCCAGCCATTGTAGATGGTCGGAGTATTCCAGCGCTTCAGTTGAAGAATTTCAGAATGTGAGATCGGCATAGGAGGGTTGTCAGAAGAGAGCCCATTAAACGCACACCTGAGCGTGGACGTCACTGGTCAGATTTTGTGACCGATTGCCCAAGGCTACACCATGAGCCGAGCGCATCGATTCGTATAAACAGATCGACAAATTAAAAAATGTCTGGCTACCCATACAACCCGACGTAGTCGCAAGAAGAAAGCGACTCAGAAACGATTCCCAGACATCAGTATCTACTTCACTGTCGGAGCGGTGGTTTCGGCAGGTAGAGACTTGTTCTTTACCCAGACGTATTCTTTCCAGGCCCCTTCATAGAGGCGGACGTTGGGGTAACCGGCGACGTGAGCCAGATAAAAACGGACGAGGCTGCCTTCACGCGAAGTGCCGCAGTAGCAGATGACTTTTTTATCGGGGGTTATCCCGGCTTTCTCCAGCTCCGCTTTCACTTCTGCGAAAGGTTTAAACTTGTGGGTATTATCCGATGCCATCAGACGAGCCCAGTGGAAGCTGACAGCGCCGGGAATGTGACCTTTGCGCAGCCAGATTTCATCTTGGCCCAGGTATTCATTCTGAGGGCGAGCATCTACGAGGATGACACCGGGCTGATCTTTCTCCGCGAGGACATCGTCAATGGTGGCTGCGATCTCGGGATGCCCTTTCTCGGGAAGACTACCCGTGGGATTGCCAAAGTATTCCTGAGTGGGTGCAAAGCCCGCAGCTTGCCAACCGGGTAATCCGCCATCGAGAATGCGGATGTCTTCAATCCCCGCTTTCTCCAGCACATGCGCTACCATGCTGGCGCTGAGGATCTCGTCATTCGGCAGCTTCTCACCGGTGGCGTAGATGATGTGGGTGCGGTTCTTGTCGGCACCTGCACGCAGCAGAAGCGCACGCGTGATGTCTTCCGGCAGGTATTGCACAGGCACGGCATGATCGGTGCCACGGAGCGTGTCGAAGTTGATGTGGTGGGCGGTGGGGAGGTGACCACGGAAGTAGTCTTTGTAACCGCCACGAGTATCGAGCACAATGGGGCGCTTGGCCGCGTCGGGATTCTCGATGAGGGCCTTGGCGTCAGCCGGGCTGATGAGGCCGATCTCGGCCCGAAGCGAAGCTGTCAGCAAGGCCAGGGTGGCCAGGAGGGTGAGGATGGGTTTCATGATAAAAAAAGGTGGAGAAGGCTAAAACACAGCTCGGCCACCGAGATAGACGAGTGCCGCCAGTAGAGCAGCACAGGGCAAGGTGGTAATCCACGCCAGCAAGACAGGAATGATCGTGCGCCAGTGGGCCTGACGAGTAACAATACCAATGCCTAACAATGAGCCCACCGTGACATGCGTCGTGGATAAAGGCAGTGCGTAAATGGAACCCGTGACAACGAGGAGCGATGTCGTGAGATTGGCCACGAAGCCCTGCCCTGGATTCATGCCCGTGATCTTATGGGCCAGCGTCTCCGCCACCTGTCGAGCACTGATCAAGCCCCCCAGAGTCATGGCGACAGCCACCAGCAGGAGTCCTTTCAGATCTGCCCAAAAGGCCATGCTGGCCAACAGAGCTGCCATCTTCGGCGTGTCATTCATCCCACGTGCAAAACAGACCGCACCACCGCTGAGGAAATGCAGTGCGTCCAGCGTGCGAGTGCGATGATCGGGAGCCAGCTTGAGCGGCCGCAGCACGCTATAAAGCAAGGTGCCCAAGACGATGGCAGCCACGGGTCCCAGCAGCAGAGGCATCGCAAAAGTCTTCCACAGATGGCTGAGATTCACTCCCTCAGGACTGGCGATCCAACCCGCCCCAACCAGTGCACCGATCAAAGCATGCGTTGTCGATACCGGGAAGCCCCACCAAGTGGCCAAACTGCTGGTCAAGGCCGCACCACTGGCCACGGCCAGCAGGAAAACAGGGTCCGTCACCAGCGCATCTGTCACCAGTCCCTTCCCAGAAAAGGCCTGCAACATCTGACCGGTCAAAAAGGCCGCCGCCAAGGCCCCGGCTGCGGTCGTCACAGCCGCCCACTGCACCGCCGTGCGGTAGCTCGTCGTGCCGCTGCCAAACAAGGAAGCGACGCCTTTAAAATTGGCGTTGGCCCCATTGGAGTAGGCGACCACGAAAGCAGCGATAACGAGTAGAGACAGCAGCACGCTACTACCAACAAAAGATTATTTGCGCAGTCAAGCAAATAGCAATCCACCGACTTTGAATCAGTAGCAAATCGTGATTACTTTTTGTTCTTCTTACGCTGAGCCTTCGGCTCTTTGCCCCCCCCCGATTGGATGAAGGCTTCATCCAGTTCATGAGGCCGAGCGTCCTTGAATTGCTCAAGCACGGCCCCAAGTTTAGCGGCGGCTTGGGCGGCTTCTCCCGTGAGGTCGGCTACCGTCAATGGGTGCTTTTCGTCGGGGTCTTTCACCAGATCGTAAAACGATCCATCGCGGTAGAGCTTGTGCTGCTGAGTAAAGGCACATTCCTTGACCTTTAGGTCTTGCTTCTGCCGGGGTGAATACCACGTGTAGAGCCAGTCTCTCCCCTGCCCTTTCTCACCCTTCAATTCCGGCATGAAGCTGATGCCATCCATCTGGGGAGGCACAGACACACCGGCAGCATCGCAGAGGGTGGGCAGGAAATCCGTACTGCTAACCAACCGATGGTCATTCACGCCTGGCTTAATGACTCGCGGCCAAGAGGCAATCATGGGCACATGGGTGCCTCGGCGTGAGGTATCGCCCTTTCCGCCGTGGTAGTCTGCGCCTTGATAGCGGCTGGTGATCTTCGTGGAGGTGCCGTTGTCACCGAGGAAGAGAATGAGTGTGTTGTCACTCAGTTCCAGACTCTCCAACTTCGCCACCAGCCGACCGATCATCTTGTCCATAAAGACCGTCATATCGGCAAAGTGTTTGTTCGCCTGCTTGGCCTTTTCACCCTGCGTGGTGGGGTCCCAATCGGGACTATCCGGGGTGGGTTGAAAAGGATCGTGAGTGAGGATCATCGGGTAATACAAAAAGAAGGATTCCGTCTGATGCCGCGTGATGAAATCGAGCGCGAAGTCATTCACCAATTCAGGTCCATACTCGCCATGCTGGAAGTCCAAGGGCTTAGCATTGTGCTCCAGCCCGGGATTGGCATAGCGCGGTGGCCGACGGGTATGCTGCCAGAGATAGGCTTCATCGAAACCAAAGTGCTGAGGCAGATCCGGCTCCGCCCCGAGCTGCCACTTGCCACAGATACCCGTGGCATATCCGGCCTGCTTCATGAGTTGACCAAAGGTGGTCTCTTGTTTGGGCAGCTTGCCGAAGCTGAGGTAATTGCGAATGTTGTAGCGCCCAGTCATGAGCTGCACCCGGGTAGGAGTGCAGAGGGGCTGCACATGACAGTGCTCGAAGCGCAAACCTCCTGCCGCTAGCTTATCCAGATTCGGAGTTGGGTAAGATTCCCCACCATTGGCCTGCACACACTCATAACCGAAATCATCGGCCATGATCAACACCACGTTAGGCCGATCCGCCGCAGCAAGACCGCCAATCAGGGATAGGTTAAGCAGGAGCAAGAACGTCTTCATTTTTCAGAAAGAGACAGCAGGTATTTAGGGATGCGGTTATTCGGCTCCTTCAGCGTCAGCCCTTGCACAGCCTCCTGAGCCTGCTTCAGGGTGATGTGACCCGCGCGCCAGAGATACTCCAGGGTGTTCAGCGCAGCCAGAGACTCATAAGTATTGCCAGTGCGAATCACCTCCGTGACGGTGGTCAGAGCCGCGTCTTTTTCGCCGAGATAACTCAGGGCCTCAGCAGCCACCACACGCACATCCAGAGATTCATCTTGGAGCAAGGGCTTCAACGCCTCCTTCGCCTCGGCCGCCTTGTCTTTCAGGATCAGGCAACCGGTGGTCGCCCAGTAGCGGATGAGCGGGTCTTTGTCCGTCAGCGCCCCCATGTAGGAAGGCACGTGGGATGGATTCCGTGAGCTCGCAGCCTCAGCGATGTCCATTAGGCGCTCTAAGGGATAGGCGGCACTCTGTGCGAATTCATACAACGTCTTCTCTCCCGCCAACTTTTCATACATCCCCTCAGGAATGAAGGCAGTATCCCGCGTAGAGAGCATGTCCTGGTGCAACACTTCACGCATCTTTTCCAGTCGTGCTTTTTGTTCGGCATCGCTAGCGAGATTATGAATCTCAAAAGGGTCACTTTCCGGTTCATACAGCTCTTCAGAAGCCTTGGGCAGCCAGTAGGCCGACTGGACGTCATTGCAACGGCCTGCGGCGAATTCTTCATACCATGACCCCATACTTGGCTGCACATCGAAGGGATAGGTGTAGTGCTGCCCACAGGGACGATGCGGCGAGAAATTGCGCACGTATCGGAACTCACCATCACACACGGCTCTGACGGTATCATAACGTTCATCCATGCGTCCGCGATAAAGGAAGACATGATCGCGAACGGTCTTCTTTTCCCCCAGGAAAGGCATACCACGAAACTGGGAGGGAATCGGAACCTGACACAGGCTGAAGACCGTAGCAGGGAAATCCACAAAGCTCACAAGATCATTGACCCACTCTCCAGGCTGAGCTGGGGCGAGGTGCTGCCATTTTTTGGGGATGCGAACGATGAACGGCACCCGTGTGCCGGAGTCATGGATGTTACGTTTCCCACGAGGCAAAGCGCCTCCATGGTCCCCATAATAAAAGACAATGGTGTCCTCGGCCAACCCGGCTTGCTCCAGTTCATCCAGAACATCTCCGACTTGCTGATCCATGACCGTGATCTGGTCATAGTAGTTCGCCCAATCCTTACGGATCGTCATCGTATCAGGGTGATACGGTGGGAGTTGCATCTCTTTGGGATCGATGCGGAACTCGGTCTTCCCGGGCTTAGGAGCCACTTGGCTTTCATGACTGGAAGTGAAGTTAAAAATGGCGAAGAAGGGTTGCCCCGGCTTGCGATTTTTATAGTGAGCTTTCTTGCTGCTATCGTCCCAAATCTTGTTCCCTGCTCCTGCCACGTTGTAATCCGTCTTGCTGTTATTGGTGCAGTAGTAACCCGCCTCTCTCAGATATTGCGGGTAGAGCTTGAAGTCCGCCGGAATGGCTACACTGCTGCGGTGATTCTGCACACCGAGACTGGTGGGATACATACCCGTGATCAGCGTGGTGCGTGCGGTGGAGCACACTGGCGCGTTCGAGTAAGCGTGCCGATAGCGGAGCCCCTCTGAAGCCAGCTTATCCAAGTGAGGCGTGACCGCGAGCTTGTCTCCATAACATCCCAGATACGGGCTATTATCCTCACTGGTGACCCACAGGATGTTCGGCCGGTCAGCCGCATGACTCAGCCCGACCAAGCCTAAAAAAACGAGAACGAGATATTTCATGGATGATTATTGTTTTTTACCGGCAGCAGGCTTTTGAATAGGTTTGTCGATGATCACAGGCACATCATTGGTTTGGGCTGGACCCGGGGTTGAGCGGCCCTCCTTCACATACTTCTCCAGCAGAGCGCGCAGCTCGGCGACGATCTCCGGCTTCTCTGCATAGAGGTTGTTTTTTTCGATCAAGTCCTCCTTCAGATGATACAGCTCCCCGGGTTGATTGTGGGGCAGATAACCGCGCTGCTTTTTCAGCCATTCAGGCTCGCCACGCTGGCGATTGTCATCCCCGGTGATGTGGGCGATGAGCACCCACTCGCCTTTGCGAATGGCAAAGCGCCCCGAGCCACTGTGATGCACGGTAGCTTCACGCACGGGCCGGCCTAACGGCTCATTCCACAAAATAGACAGCAGGTTGTGGCTATCCACGGCCGTGTCACTGGCATATTCAGTCCCCAGAATCGCAGCCACAGTGCTCATGAAATCCACATGACAGATCGTCTCCTCACTCACCCGCCCAGCCTCGATCTTGCGAGGCCAACGCGCGACGAAAGGCACACGATGCCCAGCTTCCCAGAGATCCCGCTTGGCTCCACGCAGCCCATCCAGGCTGTGGTGTTTGTATTGCAAAACTCGGTCATAGACGCCGGGCTTCACTTCCCCTGTTATCTCAGGACCGTTGTCACTGGTGAAGACCACCAGCGTGTTCTCCGCAACGCCCTGACGCTCGAGCGCTTCAAGGATCTGCCCCACGCACCAGTCGGTCTGAAACACAAAGTCACCATAATCTCCCACAGTCGTCTTGCCCTGAAACTCCTTGGCTGGCACCACGGGATAATGCGGTGAAGTCAGGGCATAATAGAGGAAGAAGGGCTTGCCGCTTTGAGCCGACTGCTCAACGAACGACACCGCTTGGCGATTCAGCTCTGGCAAGATATCCACCAACTTCCAGCCGGGAATCATAGGACCGGGGCGGTTAAAGCCATCCACCCGCCCCGTATCTGGCAACGTCGGGATGCCGACGGTGCGATCATCCTTCAAAAAGCAGTAGGGCGGATAGTTCGGCACATCCACACCGAAGTAATGATCGAAACCATGATCCAACGGCCCGCCTTTGAAAGGCTGCGTGAAATCCACATTGCTCAAGCGATCCTCACCCGCCGCCGCAGGCTTGCCATCCTTAGTCGGCCAAGACATGCCAAGATGCCATTTGCCAATCAAGCCCGTGGTATAACCGTTCTCTTTGAGCATCTCGGCCACTGTCAACTGACCCGGCTTCAGCAGGGGCTCGCCCCATGGCAGCACGACCCCCGATTGCAGGCTCGACCTCCACGCATAGCGCCCTGTCAGCAAGGCGTAGCGAGTTGGCGAACACACGGAAGCTGGCGAATGCGCATCCGTAAAACGAATCCCCTCCCTCGCGAGGCGATCCACATTTGGGGTCGGAATCTTCGAAGGCTGTTTCTTGTAAGCGCCGATGTCTCCGTAGCCTAAATCATCGGCCAGAATGAAAATGATGTTAGGCCGACTGACATCTGGAGCCTTGGATGGGGCGGCCTGGAGGTGTTGAAAAAAACACAACCCCAAACAGCCAGCCAGAATGAATCGGACGCAATGTTTCATAAGTCGAATGTGGAAAGCCTGTGGGCACTCAGGTCGTGCTATTTCTTTTTCTTCTTCCCTTCCGCCTTCCAGCGCGGCTCCCAATCCGCTGAATCTGTTCGCGCCGTCTTCAGATACTCGCCGATCTTCGCCGCGATGTCTGGATTCTCAGCCGCCACATTGGTTTTCTCTTCGACATCGTTCTGCTGATCATAAAGCGCGACAAGTGCGTCGGAGCCTTCCGCACGAATCCCCTTCCAACGTCCCTGATACAAAGCGGCCTGTTTGAAACCACCTTCATGAAATTCCCAGTAGAGGAACTCATGCTGCTCCTGCTTGGCCCCATTGCTCATGAGCGTGGGCACAAAGCTGATGGAATCCGTCTTCTCAGGCACTTTGGCGTCGGCCAACTCGGCCGCAGTCGCCATCCAATCTGCGAACGAAGCGACATGGCGAGTTTCCAGTCCCGCTTTGATCTTCCCAGGCCACCAAGCAATCAGCGGAACACGAATACCGCCATCGGTCAGGCTGCGTTTGATTCCGGTATAAGGCCCTGAGGGGGCAAAACGAGTCAGATCGTGATTGCTCTCATTGTGCGGACCATTGTCGCTGGTGAAGATCACCAGAGTCTTTTCCGCCAATCCCTGCGCTTTCAGCAGCTTCAGCATCCGGCCGACATAACTATCCAAGCGAGTGATCATCGCCGCCTGTCCCTTATCGGGATTCGGCCAGTCCTTGTCGGCATAGGGTCCATAGTCCGGCACCTCAGCCCCGTCCTTCAACTCACGAGTGCGCTCATTGTTCGCATGCGGCACCACCAGACTCCAGTAGATGAAGAAGGGGGAAGCTTTGTTTTCCTCGACAAACTTCAAGGCTTCATCGGCAAAGAGGTCATCAGAGAAGTGCACGGGATCCGTGGCATAGCCGCCGCCATTTTCACCCAAAGGGCTCACAATGTTTGAGAGAGGTTCCTTTGTCTCATTTCTCCACAGATAATCCGGGAAGTGATTGTGAGCATGCGTCTGGTTCAGGTAGCCATAGAAGTAATCGAACCCTTGCTTGCGGGGCAGCCCGGTTTCAGCCTCGCCAACATCACCTAGGCCCCATTTACCGATGAGCGCGGTCTTGTAACCTGCATCCTTCAGGACCTTGGCCACGGTAACATCCCCCTCCTTCAGAGCTTGTGCGGCGGGATTGGTCTTGCCTGCATTTCCCCGCACGCGTGTGTGGCCATGATGAAGCCCGGTCATCAACACACTGCGAGAGGGGGCGCACACAGTGGCGCCTGCATAGAAGTGGGAAAACTTCATCCCTTCCATCGCCATGCGATCCAGATTCGGTGTCTGAATGACCTTTTGCCCAAAGCAACCCAGGTCTCCATACCCCAAGTCATCAGCCATGATCCAGATGATGTTGGGACGATCGGCTGCAGGTAACTCGGCAGCAGCGCAAACAAGCGCGGATACGGCCAACAAAATTCTCGAAAAAGCGTGTCTAAGCATGGTCGGAAAAAGGTAAGACCATGACAACGCAGCAACACCCCCATCATTTCATTGCAATCATACTGGCAGCCTCCGACAGCCGTGCTTACAGAGAGTGATGAAAATCAAACTGCAGCAGGACCAGATCTGGAAACAGGGGGAACTCTATTTCAAAATCACCCACTGGGATCGGCTCTACATCGTCTATAAAACCATGAGCGATCTCAAAGGCCGCGATGGCAAAGAGACCCAGCTCAGCAAAAAGGAATTTTGCCGCCTGATCAAAGGTGCAGAGCTCCTGACCCCTGAGCAAGTGCGCCTAGGCTCAGGTAAAGGTCTGTGATTCCCGCTTGGCTCCCGCCCCAGGCTGAGCCACAGTCCGCTCCCCGACCTACTCATGGCTTCTGTTCAAAAAGTCCCCACCGCCCCCTTCAACCCCTTCTACGGCTGCGCCATCATGGTCATGGCAGCCTGCATCTTCTTTGGCATCATCGGCTGGAGCCTTTACTCCCTGGTCACTCAAGACAAGGAGATCGCTAAAATCACTGTTCCTGAGCCGATCCAACTCCCACTGGTGGAAATCACCCCGGAAGCCAAAGCCACCCTGGATCAGAAGCTCCAGGCCTTTGCCGAGAAAGCCCGTGCCCATCAACCTGCGGAGCTATCCCTCACCCTCGCCGACCTCAATGCCATCATCGCCACCGCGCCAGACACGGGCTACGGCAGCTATGCTGGCCTGCTGCGGGTGACCGCCACGCTCCCAGAGAAAGACGGCGTGGTTGGCGATGTCTGCCTGCCTCTGAACAACCTGAAGTTCTGGGAAGATAAAAAGCGCTACCTCATCGGCCAACTCACCTGGTATATGCATGTGCATGAAGAAGGCCTCGACGCTAAGGTCGTGGATGTAAAAGTCCCCGGCAAAGACGTGCCCGATGGCTTCATCACTGGCATGGAAATCTGGCCCTGGATCGCTCCCTATCGGAAAGTCGAACCTATCGGCACCATTCTGAAAGCCATTCGTCAGGTGAAAGTCACGACCGAGGGCCTGTGGATCAGCACTGCAGCGCCGACGCCTAAATCCTGATGGGATTGCATGGGAGGGCTCATGAGAGTGAGCCGCATCGCTCGACTCTGATTCTTCCCCTTTACCGTAAGGTTGGAGCCGGAACGACGTTCCACTGCTCCTAGCTATGAAGCGTCTTCCTTTTCTCTTTACCCTCGCCGCCAGCAGCCTTGGATTCAGTCTCCTCAATCATGCCGCAGATGCCCCCAAACCGCGCGTACTGATTCTAGGCGATTCGATTTCGATTGGTTACACTCCCGTCGTCCAAAAGCTTTTGGCAGATGCGATGACGGTCTTGCGCCCCATGGCTGCGAACGGTAAGGCTGAAAACTGTAGCGACACCAAGTCAGGCGTCCTTAACATCGACCGTTGGCTGCAAATCGACGGCGGCAAATGGAACGTCATTCACTTCAACTGGGGCCTCCATGACGTGAAGCACATGAAAGCCGATGGCAAGGTCTCCGATCAAGCCAGCGATCCGGTCAATAACACCGTGGAAGTCTATGAAAGGAACCTGCGCGAGATCGTGGGGAAACTGAAAGCCACCGGCGCCAAGCTCATTTTCGCCACCACTACTCCCTGCCCTGAGGAGCCGATGAAAGTCTTCCGTAGCAATGCCGATGTCATCCGCTACAACGAAGCAGCCCTACGCATCATGAAAGAACTCGGCGTGCAGGTGAACGATCTCTACACCTTTGCACTGCCACAACTCAAAACAATCCAGATCCAGCCTGCCAACGTCCACTACACCGCCGAAGGCTCGCAGGCTCTCGGAGAGCAAGTGGTAAAAGCGATTCACGCAGCTCGGTGAAGGGTACGTTTTTTCGGCGTGAACTTCTCCAACGCCATCTCCCTGTAAGAGATGGCGTTTTGCTCAACAATTGCAGTGGAGAGTGAGCCAGTAAAGCTGTAGGCCCCTACTATTGATCATCGTTTGTTAGCCTGTAAGTATGGATCGTTGAACTCTGCTTAAGCATTGAGAGAGGCAGCTTCGCAAGATTCCTGACTTCTCTAACTATTTGCGATCCATAGCCTCGTCCAAATGGGATCGTGGGGAGGAGCCCTTCTGAATCATTCGGCCCAGCTTTCAGTGCAGCTCGGAGCCACGGGGCCTAGGCTAAAAACAAAACAAAAAACCCCCTCGGCTTCGTGAGAAGGGAGGGGGTTTATAAACTGGCGGCGACCTACTTTCGCAGGACCTATCGTCCAACTATCATCGGCGCAACAGCGTTTCACTTCCGTGTTCGGAATGGGAACGGGTGGTTCCACTGTGCCATGACCACCAGACTTACGAGCAGAGGTTATT